>JBBQAB010000188.1:0-6457 GCA_038198385.1 Propionibacteriales bacterium | reverse complement strand
GGGACCCCGTCGGTGGTGGGGCCGGTCAGGGGGTCCACGTTGTGCTCGGGGTGCGGCATCAGCCCGACGACGTTGCCGCGCTCGTTGCAGATCCCGGCGATGTCGTGGAAGGAGCCGTTCGGGTTGCCGTCGAGATAGCGGAAGACGATCCGCCCCTCACCTTCGAGCCGACGCAGGGTCTCCTCGTCGGCGACGTAGCCGCCCTCGCCGTTCTTGAGCACGATGGTGATCTCGTCGCCGGCCGCGAAGTCGGAGGTCCAGGTGGTGTCGGAGGTCTCCACCCGCAGCCGCTGGTCGCGGCAGACGAAGGTCCGGACGTCGTTGCGGATCAGGGCCCCGGGCAGCAGGTGCGCCTCGCAGAGGATCTGGAAGCCGTTGCAGATGCCGAGAACCGGCATCCCGGCGTCAGCCGCGGCGATGACCTCGCCCATCACGGGGGCGAAGCGCGAGATCGCCCCGCAGCGCAGGTAGTCGCCGTAGGAGAAGCCGCCGGGCAGGATGACCGCGTCGACGCCGTCGAGGGTGTGGCTGCCGTGCCAGAGCGGGACGGGCTCGCCGCCGCTGAGCCGAACCGCGCGCAGCGCGTCGTGGTCGTCCAGGGAGCCCGGGAAGGTGACGACGCCGATCCGGGCGGCCATCAGTCGACCACCTGCGCGGGCGGGGCCGCAGGCTCCTCGGCGTGCACCACGAAGGACTCGATCACCGTGTTGGCGAGCAGCGTCTCCGCCGCCCGGTGCACCTCCGCCAGCCGCTCCGGCGTCAGCTCACCGTCCACCTCGAGCTCGAAGCGCTTGCCCTGACGGACCGACACCCCGGCGAAGCCCAGCCGGGCCAGCGCCCCGGTCACCGCCTTGCCCTGGGGGTCCAGGATCTCGGGCTTGGGCATGACGTCCACCACTACTCGGGCCATGTCGGTGATCCTATCGGGGGTCAGACGTGGGCCCGACGCGACGAGACGCCGTGGGCACCGCGTCGGCGGCGGCGGTCTCAGACGGCGAAGGTGTCTCCGGTGAGCAGCTCGTACGCCTCCACGTACCGGGACCGGGTCGCGGCCACGATGTCGGCCGGCAGCGGGGGCGGCTGCTGCCCGGAGGCGCGGTCCCAGCCCGAGGTGTGCAGCAGCCAGTTGCGCACGAACTGCTTGTCGTAGGACTCCAGCGTCCCGCCCGGCTGCCAGGTCGCGGCGGACCAGAAGCGAGAGGAGTCCGGGGTCAGGACCTCATCGGCCAGCACGATCGTGCCGTCGGCGCGCTGCCCGAACTCGAGCTTGGTGTCGGCCAGGATCAGGCCGCGGTCTCGGGCCACGCCCTCCGCCCGGGCGTAGACCGCCAGGGTCAGGTAGCGAAGCCTGGCCGCCACCTCCTCGCCCACCGTGGCGGCGACGGTGACGAAGTCGACGTTCTCGTCGTGCTCGCCCAGCGCGGCCTTGGTGGCGGGGGTGAAGATCGGCTCCGGCAGCCGCGACCCGTCGACAAGGCCCTCGGGCAGGACGACCCCGCACACCGTACGGCTCGCCTCGTACTCCAGCCAGCCGGACCCGGTCAGGTAGCCCCGGGCCACGCACTCGACCGGGACCATCTCCAGCCGTTCGCAGACGACGGCCCGACCGGCCACCACCGGGGGCACCTCGTAGGACTCGACGTGGTTGTCGACGATGTCCCCGAGCTGGTCGAACCACCAGCGGGAGAGCTGGTTGAGGACCACACCCTTGTCGGGGACCAAGCTGTCCAGCACGAAGTCGAAGGCGCTGATCTGGTCCGTGGCCACCATCAGCAACCGGTCCGGGCCGAGTGCATAGAGCTCGCGGACCTTCCCGGCGTGCACGAGCGGCAGGTCCAGCTGGTTCTCGTACATCGGCTCCCCGGTCTGCGTGGGGCGGCCCCCGCCCGAGCGCTGAGTCTAGGGGAAACCGCCTCTCCCCTCAGAGAGCCCGGCGGGGCGGGCGACTCCCTTCAGAAGGCCCGACGGGGCGGGGCGGACGCCGCGGCGTCCTCGTCGGCGACGTACGCCGGGCCCTCGCCCGAGGGAGCCTTGAGCGCGTGCCGGGGGCGCAGCCGGGAGAGGTGGCCCGGAGCCCAGAACCGGTCGTCCAGGACGTGGACCAGGGCCGGCACCAGCACCGTACGGACCAGCAGGGTGTCGAGCAGTACCCCGACCCCGACGATGATGCCGATCTCCGTCAGCACGATCACCGGCAGCACCCCGAGCACGGTGAACACCGCCGCCAGCAGCACCCCGGCACTGGTGATGACCCCGCCGGTGACGGCGAGGGCGTTCAGCATCCCGTCCCGGGTGCCGTGGGCCTCCGCCTCCTCCTTGGCCCGGGAGACCAGGAAGATGTTGTAGTCGACCCCCAGCGCCACCAGGAAGAGGAACGACAGCAACGGGACCTGGTAGTCCAGGGCCGGGAAGCCCAGCAGGTAGGTGAAGGCCAGGCTGCCGGTCCCGAGCGCGGCGAAGAAGCTCAGGATCACCGTGAGGATTAGCACCGCCGGTGCCACCAGGGCGCGCAGGAGGACGATCAGGACGCCGAAGACCACGGCCAGGATCAGCGGGGCGATGAGCTTGAGGTCGCGGACCGAGGCGTCGCGCGCGTCGAGCCGGGTCGCCACGCTGCCGCCGACGGCGGCGTTCGGGTCGGCCTGGGCCACCGCGGCCCGCAGGTCCTTCACGGTGGTGTAGCTCGCGGCGGTGTCGGGAGCGGCGGTGATGACCACGTCCACCTCGGCCAGGCTGGCGGTGGCCTCACCGGGCCGCACCTGGGCCACCCCGGGCACGGCGGTGACGGCGGCAACGACGGCCGCCACCCGGTCGGGCTCGGTCATCACCACGACCGGCGAGACCAGGCCCGCCGGGAAGGACGCCGACAGCGTCTTCAGCCCCTCGACCGACTCCGCCTTGGTCCGGAACGTATCCGCCTGGCTCAGACCGAAACCGGTCGACAGGGTGCCCGCGCTGAGGGCGAGCAGCACCAGCACCGAGGCGGTGATGACGGTCCAGGGTCGGCGGGTGGTGGCCAGCCCGATTCGCCGCCAGCCGCGGCCACCGACCTCGGGGGCCTCCCCGGCCGGGGTGACCCGCGGGACCAGCGGCCAGAAGATCTGGCGCGGGCAGACCACCAGGGCCGCGGGCAGCACCAGCAGGCCGAAGACCAGGGCGACCACGATGCCGATCGCGCCGCCGACCCCGATGGCCCGGCTGCCACCGAAGGTGGCCAGCAGCAGGGTCAGCAGGGCGAGGACCACGGTGGCGCCCGAGGCCCCGATGGCCGGTCCGGCGGTGGCCACGGCCTGCCGCATGGCCTGGCGACGGTCCGGCGTACGCCGCAGCTCCTCGCGGTAGCGGGCGATCAGCAGCAGGGCGTAGTCCGTGCCCGCCCCGAAGACGAGAACCGAGACGATCCCGTTGGTCGACGGGTCGATGGGGACGCTGGTGTGCTGGGAGACCCACGCGACCAGCGAGGTGGTGACCTGGTCGGCGGCGCCGACCACCGCCAGCGGGATCACCCACAGGATCGGGCTGCGGTAGGTCAGCAGCAGCAGCAGGGCGACGACCCCGGCCGTGGTGGCCAGCAGCTTGATGTTGGCCCCGTCGAAGGCCGAGCTGAGGTCGGTCGAGAAGCCGGCCCCGCCGGTGATCTGGGCCCGTACGCCCTCGGGCAGCCCGGACGCCAACGTCGCGCGGAGCGCCTTGACCGACGCGGTGGTCTGCTCGCTGGGCACCTCACCCGATAGCGGGACGACGACCAGCCCGGCGGCCCGGTCCGGGGAGAGCTGGGGCGGGCTGACCTGCCCGCCCAGGGCCAGGGCGGCCAGGTCGGGGGTCCGTGCGGTGAGGGCCGCGACGTCGGCGGGGCTGAGGGTGCCCCCGGGGCGGCTGTAGACCACGAGCGCCGGGTTCAGCTGACCCGACGGCAGGTCCTGCTGGCGTCGGGTCACCTCGGTGGACTGCGCCGTGGCCGGCAGGGACGCCGTAGGGTCGTCGTTGGTCTTCAGGTCAGGAGCGAGGCTGATGAGGGCCCCGGACGCCAGCACGGCCAGGACGATCACCGCCCAGGAAACCGGGCGGCGGGTCAGCAGTCGGGCAAGGGTGGTCCACACGGACGTACCGTAGCAAATATCTTGATGGTCAAGATACAGTCAGGCACAGGAGGAAGTACGTCGATGTCCACCGAGGACCGGTCCGACCGGGACGACGACGGGCTCCGTCTGCTCATCGTCGACCACCTCCGCCGCTACGGCTCCGAGGCCGGTCGGGTCGCCGACTCCTTCGCCAAGCAGCACGCCATGCACCCGACCGACTTCCAGGCCCTGGTCGTCGTGGTCAACGCCGAGAGCCGGGGTCGACCAGCTACCCCAGGCTCGCTGCGCCAGAGCCTGAACCTGACCTCGGGTGCGGTCACCGCCGCCATCGACCGGCTCGTCCGCTCCGGTCACGTCCGCCGCGAGCCCGACCCGGCGGACGGCCGCATCACCCGGATCCGGCACGCCACCGCCGGTCGGACGTTGGCCGGGGAGTTCTTCGGACCACTGGGCCACAGCACGGCCGGGGTGATGGGGAGCTTCACCCGGGCCGAGCTGCTGGTCATCGAGCACTTCATGGCCTCGATGACCGACGCTCTCGCCCAGCACCGGAACCGGGTCGAGCACCCCAGCCCGGGCGAGCCTCCCAGCCCGGACGAGCAGGCCAACCCGCTGGATCAGGCGCAGCCGGTTGAGCAGGCCCCGCCGCACCCCGGGGCTCCCGGTGGGGTCCAGGAACGGCGGGCCTCGGCGGGGCTCTTCGGCGTCGACCCTGGTCTGCACCCGGAGTGACCCTGGAGATCGGTCACAAACGACGCGTCGTGCGGCACGCTGGGACCACGGCCCGGTGTCTCCGCGGCCGACACCGAGAGGACCCACCATGAGCACCGCCCTGACCCGCCCCGTCGACACCCGGATGGTCGCCGGCGTCTGCGCCGGCATCGCCCGCCGCTTCAACGTCTCCCCCTTCTGGGTACGGGTGGCGTTCGTGGCCAGCATGCTGCTGCCCGGCCCCCAGATCCTGCTCTACCTGGCCGGCTGGATCCTGATCCCCAACGAGTCGCGCTACTGAGGCTGCGGCCTCCCGGCCCTGTCAGTGCGGTGACGCATAATCAGCGCAGGGTCCCGGGCGTCTCGCGTGCACTGCCGTGACGTCGCCGGGCCGGCCGGGAGGTGAATCAGCGTGGGTGCTGCGGCTGCGCTCGCCTGGGCCGGAATGCGCCACCGGCCGGCCGCGTGGCTGCTGCTGGTGCTCGGGATGGTTCTGGCCGCGGCCCTCCCGGTGGTCGCCGCCGGCCTCCGGACCGAGACCTCCGCGGCAGCCATCGCCTCCGCCACCCGTGCCCTGCCGCCGGAGCAGCGGGCGGGGCTCGCCGTCACCTCCCGGGACCTGCGTGGTCCGCCGTTGGCCGGCCTCGACGCCAAGGTGCGCGACGGCTTCCGGACCGCCGGGCTGACCGACCCCCGCCAGGCCCTGGTGTACCGGACTCTCGCGGTCCAGGGGCCCGAGGTCACCCTGGCCGGGATGGACCGTCTGGACACCGCCGTACGCCTCACGTCGGGACGCCTTCCCGCCCGGTGCCCGCCGACCGCCTGCGAGGTGCTGGCGGTGGCCGCCCCGGGCGAGACCACGGTCGACGCCGCGACTTTCGCCCGGACCGCGTCTGCGCTCGGTCTGCGCCTCACCGGGACGGCCACCCTGGTGGACCTGCGCCCGGTGGGGACCGGTCTGGTCCCCGCCGCGACACCCCTGCTGCTGGCCGCCGACCCCGTCGCTCTGGCCGGTCTGGACTCGCTCGCCCTCTTCGGCCGCAGCACCGCCTGGGTCGCGAGCCTGGACGCCGCCGCCGTGTCCGCCCGCGGTGTGCCGCAGTTCAGCCGTGACCTGTCCCAGATCTCCGACGCGGTGAACGCCGACTCCGGCCTGCTCACCGTGACCTGGCCTGACGCCGTCGTCACGGCCGCGGCGGACCGGGCGACCGCCTCGGCCGGCCGGCTGAGCAGCCTGGGCGCCGGCGCGGGGGCCCTGCAGCTCGGGTTTGGCCTGGTCGTGTCTGCGGGCCTGCGACGACGGCACGGCCAGCTCGGTCGGCTCCTGGTCCGCCGGGGAGCCTCTCGGACCCAGACGCTTATCGGCACCGCGCTCCCCGTTCTCCTCAGCGTCGCGATGGGCACCGCGCTCGGGCTGGTCGCCGGGGCCGTGGCCGTGGCCGTCCGCAGCACCGTCCCGGTTGGGGCGAGCCCTGCCGCAGGGGCGGTGAGGTCTGCCCCGGAGGGCCCAGCCCCCTGGATCGCCGCCGTGGGGGCTGCCGCACCTGTGGTCCTCCTCTTGGGACTGGCCGCGACCGGGCTGAGCGCGGCCGTGCTGTGCTGGCCGGAACGGGCGGCGCGCAGCACCCGGATCGCGGTGCAGACCGCCGTGCTCGCGGCGCTGG
>JBBQAB010000187.1:0-9602 GCA_038198385.1 Propionibacteriales bacterium | reverse complement strand
TGGGTGAACCGCCGGAGGGCCGGGGGTGGCGTGGAAGAATCAGCGATCGTGACCACCTTGGAGATCCCGGCCGAGCTGCTGCCCGCGGACGGGCGGTTCGGCTGCGGACCGGCCAAGATCCGGGCCGCGTCGGTGCGGGCGCTGGCCCACGAGGGGGCCGCACTGCTCGGCACCTCACACCGGCAGGCGCCGGTGCGGAACCTCGTGGGCGACGTCCGGGCCGGGCTCGCCGCCCTCTTCTCCGTGCCGGAGGGCCACCAGGTCGTGCTGGGCAACGGCGGGTCCACCGTCTTCTGGGACGTGGCCGTCTTCTCCCTGATCCGCGAGCGCAGCGCCCACGCATGCTTCGGGGAGTTTTCGGCGAAGTTCGCGGCCGCCGCGACCGCCGCACCGCACCTGGGACAGCCCAGTGTCGTGACCGCACCGGTCGGCTCGGCCGTGGTCCCCACCGCGGTGGCCGGGGCCGACGTCTACGCCTGGGCCCACAACGAGACCTCCACCGGCGTCCTGGCCCCGGTCCGTCGGGTGGCCGGTGCCGACCCCGGTGCCCTGGTGGTCGTCGACGGGACCAGCGCCGCCGGCGGGGTGGCGGTGGATCTGGCCCAGACCGACGTCTACTACTTCGCCCCCCAGAAGAGCCTGGGCTCCGACGGCGGGCTGTGGTTCGCCGTCATGTCCCCCGCCGCCCTGGAACGGACCGCCGAGATCGCCGCCTCCGGTCGCTGGATCCCCGAGAGCCTGAGCCTGGCCACCGCGGTGGACAACTCGCTGAAGAACCAGACCCTGAACACACCGGCCATCGCCACGCTGTTCCTGCTGAAGGACCAGCTCGACTGGCTCAACGGCCAGGGTGGCCTGTCCTTCGCGGCGGGCCGGACCGCCGACTCCGCCCGCCGGATCTATCCCTGGGCCGAGCGGTCCGCGTACGCGGTGCCCTTTGTCAGCAACCCGGACCTCCGCTCCCCGGTGGTCGCCACCATCGACTTCGAGGGGGTGGACGCCGCCGCCATCGCCGCGGTGCTGCGGGGGAACGGCATCCTCGACACCGAGCCCTACCGCAAGCTGGGACGCAACCAGCTGCGGATCGGGATGTTCCCCAACGTGGACCCCGAGGACGTCAGCCAGCTCTGCCGCTGTGTCGACTGGGTGGTCGAGCGCCTCTGAGTCGCACCGGGCTCGGTCAGGTGCGGCGGGCCACGGCGACGACCACACCCGCGAGCACGGCGACCAGCGCGGCCAGGCCGAGGGCCCCGAGCGTCCCCTGGCGGCTGGAGCCCGCGGGGTCCGCGCTGGTGTCCGCGCCCGGGTCCGACCCGCTCCCGGGCTGACCCGCGGTCGGGCTCGGGCTCACGGTGGGCGTCGGGGTGGCGGCCCCCACCCCGGGCACCGTCACCGCGTACACCGGTGCGTGTGCTCCCCGGCCACCGACCAGGAGCGTCGCACCGTCCAGGCTGAGGGTCAGGGAGGCGGGCTCCGGGGACGCCGGCCGTGGCACCGTGCTGAGCGTCCGGTACGTCGTGGCGTCCAGGATGTCGACCGACCCGGGCCGCACCAGGGCGATCTGGTCTCCGCCGGTCAGGAACGTCCCGTCCGACACCGAGGCGGGTGCCTCCCCGACCTTGGCCAGCGGGTTGGTGCTGGTCCGGCTCAGCTGAGCGGGTGCGGCGTAGACCGCCCCCGGGGAGCCCGACGTCACCACGAACAGCCGGCCGCTCTCGCTGGCCAGCAGCGTCCCGGCGTCGTGCGGCCCGTCGGGATAGCGCAGGTCGAAGGCGTTATAGGTGACGGTCAGGCCGTTGGCCCGCGGGAAGCTGAAGGCGTAGACGCTGACCTGGGCCCGGTTCTCGCGCGGGTCGCCGATGTCGGCCACGTACAGCCGGTCTCCCTGCACGGCCAGGGCCTGTACGTTGACGGGCCGGGCGCGGAAGCTGAGGGTGCCCGTGACTGCGCCCTTGGCGCTGAGGCCGAAGACGACGCCGGGGGTGCTGCTGTCGTTGGTCGCCCAGTAGGCCGAGCCGGCGGTGTCGCGGGCCAGGCCCGAGACGCGGCTGAGGCGGGCGTCCTTGACCCGGAAGGCCACCGGCGACTCCGCCGCGGCGAGACCCGGACCCAGGGCCACGAGCGTCGTGGAGCAGGCCACCACGCCCGCGCGTCGAAGCACCGTCCTGCCGGTCATACCGCCTCGTTCCCTCGTCTGGGTGCGTAGGGAGCGTACGCGAACGCCCGCCCTGCCGGCGTGCGACGCACGGGGGGCCGGACCGCCCTCAGCGCACCCAGCCCGCGACCGCGGCCACCACTACCAGCAGCACCAGCCCGCCGAGCACACCCGAGACGATCAGCCGACGCACCCGGGGGTTCATGACCCCAGACTAGGCGGGCACACTCCGCAGCCGGGACATCTGCGTGCGCTGGGCACCGGCTCACCCCGCCTCGCCGTCTGCTCCACTACCGTGGGGTCCATGGGCGAGCTCCGGTTGTACGCCATCGGCCTCTCTGAGGTCCGCGGCGTCTTCGGGGCGTCCTCAGCCAGCGCCGACCACCTGCGCGAGCTGGCCCGCCGCGCCTTCGCCCCGCCGGCCCCGGCTGCGCGTCGCGGGCTGCTCGGCACCCTGGGACCGCTCTTCCGCCGCGCGCCCGACGCCCCCGTCCTCTCCCCCACCCAGCCCGAGCCCCGAGACCTCGACGTGATGCTGGCCGGCGCGTACGTGGTGCCGGAGCGGACCGGCGCCACCTGGCGGCTGCTGGAGACCCTGGTCGCCGGCCTGGCCTGGGGGTCGACCCGGATGAGTCTGACCAGCGCCGGTCTGGACGACCTCGACTTCGCGCTGGCGCGCGGTGGGGTGTCCTCCTCGGTGGGCCTGCGACATCTGCTGGACAGCCACGCCGGCCTGAGCCTGATCGGCGTGCAGGGCCTGACGGTCGGCTGCCACCCGTACGAGGTGGCCCTGGCCATGGGCGGGGCCTACCGGGCCGCGATGCCCCAGATCGAGAGCGCGGAACAACGCGAGATGACCCGTGACCTCGCCGCCTGGCTCGACGGTTTCGTACCGTGGGCCCAGGTCGCCTCCTCGCTGGGCCGGCCGGCCCCCGACCTGCTCGGCTTCTGGGTCACCTGAGCCGGTCAGCCCGCCCCGAGGGGTCGAGGGACCGGACCGCGGCGGACCCTGGCCGAGCTGCGCCCGAGCGTCCAGGCGGTGCTAGGCGGTGGCCAGCACCAGGACGAGGTCGCCGCCTTCGACCTGCTGGATGGGCCCGATGGCCAGCCGCTGCACGACCCCACCGACGGGAGCGGTGATCGCCGCCTCCATCTTCATGGCCTCGATGGTGGCCACGGTCGCGCCCGCCTCGACCTCGTCGCCTTCGGCCACGGTGACGGTGACCACGCCCGCGAACGGGGCCGCCACCTGGCCGGGCCTGGTGGTGTCGGCCCGCTCGGCCGTCTTCACGTCGACCTTGATCGAGGTGTCGCGGACCCGGATCGGGCGGAGCTGGCCGTTGATCGTGCACATCACGGTCCGCATCCCGCGCTCGTCGGGACTGCCGATCGCCTGGAGACCGAGGATCAGGTTGACGCCCTTGCCGAGCCGGACGACGTGCTCCTCACCCGGCTGCAGCCCGTACAGGTAGTCCAGCGTGTCGAGCCGGGCCACGTTGCCGTAGGTCTCCCGGTTGTGCAGGAACTCCTTGGTCGGGGCCGGGAAGAGCAGCCGGTTGAGGGTCGCCTGCCGCTCCGACCCCGCCTTGTCCAGGTCGTCGGCGTCATCGGGGGCCAGCTCGACGTCGCGGACCGGGACCGTTCGCCCCTGCAGCGCCTTGGTGCGGAACGGCTCGGGCCAGCCGCCGGGCGGGTCACCGAGCTCGCCGCCCAGGAACCCGATGACCGAGTCCGGGATGTCGTAGTTCTGCGGGTTCGCGGCGAACTCCGCCGGGTCCGCGCCCACCGCGACCAGGTGCAGGGCGAGGTCGCCGACCACCTTGGAGGAGGGGGTCACCTTGGTCGGTCGGCCGAGGATCGCGTTGGCCGCGGTGTACATGGCCTCGATCTGCTCGAACTTCTCTCCCAGACCCAGCGCGATTGCCTGCTGGCGCAGGTTGGACAGCTGGCCACCGGGGATCTCGTGGTCGTACACACGGCCGGTCGGGGCGGGCAGACCCGACTCGAACGGTTTGTAGACCTTGCGGACCGCCTCCCAGTAGGGATCGAGGTACATCACCTCCCGCAGGTCAAGGCTCGTGGCCCTCCCGGTGTCCTCGAGCGCGGCGACCAGGGCCGATGCCGGGACCTGGCTGGTGGTGCCGGCCATCGGCGCGCTCGCCACGTCGACCGCGTCGACGCCCGCGTCGAACGCGGCGATCTGGGTGGCCAGCTGGCCCCCGGCGGTGTCGTGGGTGTGCAGGTGGACGGGCAGGTCGAAGCGCCCGCGCAGGGCCGTCACCAGCTTCTTGGCCGCCGGCGGACGGAGCAGGCCGGCCATGTCCTTGATGGCCAGGACGTGCGCGCCGGCCTCCACGATCTTCTCGGCCAGCCGGAGGTAGTAGTCGAGGGTGTAGAGGTCCTCCTTGGGGCTGGTCAGGTTGCCGGTGTAGCACAGGGCCACCTCGGCGACCGTGGTTCCGGTCTCGCGGACGGCCTCGATCGCCGGGCGCATCTGCTCAACGTCGTTGAGGGCGTCGAAGATGCGGAAGATGTCGATGCCGACCTGGGCCGCCTCGGCGACGAAGGACGTCGTGACCTTGGTCGGGTAGGGGGTGTAGCCGACGGTGTTGCGACCGCGCAGCAGCATCTGCAGGCAGAGCCCGGGCATGTTGTAGCGCAGCGCGGCCAGCCGCTCCCACGGGTCCTCGGCGATGAAGCGCAGGGCTACGTCGTACGTCGCCCCGCCCCAGCACTCGACCGAGAGCAGCTCGGAGGTCATCCGGCCGACGTACGGCGCGATCCGGAGCAGGTCCTTGGTGCGGACGCGGGTGGCGAGCAGGGACTGGTGCGCGTCGCGGAAGGTGGTGTCGGTCACCTCGACCCCGACCCGTTGGCGCAGGTCGGTGGCGAAGCCCGCGGGTCCGAGCTTCAGCAGCCGCTGCCGCGAGCCCTGGGGTGAGGGGATGGTCAGGTCGATCCCGGGCGGACGCTTGACGCCCGGGTCGAGCAGCGTCGGGGCCGGGCCGTGCGGCTGGTTGACCGTCACCTCGGCCAGCCAGCGCAGCAGCTTGGTGCCACGGTCGGCCGGCGCGTGGGTGGTGAGCAGCTCGGGTCGCTCCTCGATGAACGCCGTGGACACGTCCCCGGCGATGATGTCGGAGTCCTCGAGCACGGCCTGCAGGAACGGTTTGTTGGTGCTCACGCCCCGGATCCGGAACTCGGCCAGGGCACGTCGGGCCCTGGCGACCGCGGTCTCGAAGGTCCGGCCCCGGCAGGTCAGCTTGACCAGCATGGAGTCGAAGTGGGCGCTGATCTCCACCCCGGTGTCAGCGGTGCCGCCGTCCAGCCGGACCCCGGCGCCGCCGGCGGTCCGGTAGGCGGTGATGGTGCCGGTGTCGGGCCTGAAGCCGTTGGCCGGGTCCTCGGTGGTGATGCGGCACTGCAGGGCGGCGCCGTTGATCCGGATCTGGCTCTGGTCCAGCCCCAGGTCGGTCATGCTCTCTCCCGAGGCGATCCGCATCTGGGACTGCACCAGGTCGATGTCAGTGATCTCCTCGGTGACCGTGTGCTCGACCTGGATCCGCGGGTTCATCTCGATGAACACGTGCTGGCCGGCCCGCGGGCCCTCGGTCTCGACGAGGAACTCCACCGTGCCGGCGCAGGAGTACGTGATGGACTCGGCGAACGTGACCGCGTCTGCGCACAGTGCGGCCCGCAGCTCCTCGGAGATGTGGGGGGCCGGCGCGATCTCGACGACCTTCTGGTGACGCCGCTGGATCGAGCAGTCCCGCTCGTAGAGGTGCAGGGTGGTGCCCTGGGTGTCGGCCAGGATCTGGACCTCGATGTGCCGCGGACGGCCCACGGCCTGCTCGATGAACGCGGTCGGGTCGCCGAAGGCGCCCTCGGCCTCCCGCATCGCCGCAGACGTGAGCTCACGCAGGGTGGCCGGGTCGTCCACCCGGCGCATGCCCCGACCGCCACCACCGGCGACGGCCTTGACGAAGACGGGGAACCCGATCTCCTCGGCGCCGGCCACCAGCTCGTCCAGGTCGGCCGAGGGCGGGGTGGAGCGCAGGGTGGGGATGCCGGCGGCGCGGGCCGCCTGCAGCGCCCGCACCTTGTTGCCGGCCAGCTCCAGGACCTCGGCGGGCGGGCCGATGAAGGCGATCCCGGCCTCGACGCAGGCCCGGGCCAGGTCGGGGTTCTCGCTCAGGAAGCCGTACCCCGGATAGATCGCGTCCGCCCCGGACTCCTTCGCCGCACGGATGATCTCGGCGATGTCGAGATAGGCCCGTACGGGATGACCGCGCTCCCCGATCGTGTAGGCCTCGTCGGCTTTGATGCGGTGGACGGCGTTGCGATCCTCGTAGGGGAAGACGGCAACCGTCTGCGCCCCGAGCTCGTACGCTGCACGGAACGCCCGAACCGCGATCTCACCGCGGTTGGCGACCAGGACCTTGGCGAACATGGGCCTGAATCTAGCGGGCGCTTGTTACCAGGCCGCGACGCGGATCAGCAGTTGGCGGTTCCCGCGCCGGCTCGCCCGCCGCCCCGGTCAGGCGGCCGCGAGGCGACGCCGGCGTAGCGCGGCGATGAACAGGGCACTCCCGACCACGCCGAGCGCGGCCAGTCCGCCGCCCCCGATCAGGGTCCAGCGCGGCCCGAACACCTCCCCGACCCAGCCCAGCACCGGCGAGCCGATCGGGGTCCCGCCCATCAGCAGCATCATGTAGAGCGCCATCACCCGGCCCCGCAGGCGCGGGTCGACCCCGAGCTGGATCGACGCGTTGCTGGCCGTCAGGGTGAGCAGGGCGGTGAACCCCAGCAGCGGCAGCACCGCCGCATAGCTGAGGTAGGTCGGCATCAGCCCGGCGACGATCTCGACCAGGCCGAACACGGTGGCCATCACGACCACGAAGCGACCGCTGGGGGCACTGCGCCGCCGGGCGGCGATCAGGGCGCCGGCGAGGGAGCCCACGGCCATCACGGTGCCGAGCAGCCCGTACTGCTGGGCTCCGAGGTGGAACTCCTGCTGGGCCATCAGCGCCGAGGTCATCTGGAAGTTCATCCCGAAGGTCCCGACGAAGAAGACGACCAGCATCACGAGCAGGATGTCGAGCCGGCCCCGGACGTAGACCACGCCCTCCCGGATCTGCCGTTTGGCCCGGGCGGCTGGGGCGGTGATGTTCAGCCGGGCCGGGTCGATCAGCAGCAGGGCGGCGACGAACGCGGCGTAGGTGACGGCGTTGGTGAGGATCGCCCAGCCGGTCCCGAAGGCGGCGATCACCAGACCGGCGACGGCCGGACCGACGATCCGGGCGGCGTTGAAGGTGGCGGAGTTGAGCCCGATGGCGTTGGGTAGGTGCTCGGGTCCGGCCACCTCGGAGACGAAGGTCTGGCGGGCCGGGTTGTCGAAGGCCGTCCCGACCCCGAAGAGCAGCGCAATCAGGTACACGTGCCAGGTCGCGGCCAGCCCGGTGATGGCGAGCACCCCGAGCACGGCCGCGCAGAGGGCCAGCCAGCCCTGGGTCAGCTTGAGCACCCGCCGCTTGTCGAAGCGGTCAGCGATCAGACCGCCGTACGGCGACAGCAGCAGCATGGGCAGGAACTGCAGGCCCGTGGTGATGCCGACCGCCAGCCCGGAGCCGTTGGAGAGCTCCAGCACCAGCCAGTCCTGGGCCACCCGCTGCATCCAGGTCCCGATGTTGGAGACGAACGAGCCACCAAGGAAAATCCGGTAGTTGCGGTTGGCCAGGGCGGCGAACATGCTGCCGCGGTCGGCCCGCCCCCGGGTCGACGGGCCCTGGGTCAACGAGGGGGTGGCCACCGGGCCCGGCGGGGTGGGCAGGTCGGTGGGCCTCGATCCGGCCATCGGACCGATCGGAGCCGCACCGGTCGGAGCCGGTCCGCTCGGAGCCGGGCCGCTCGGAGCCGGACGGGCGGGTCCGACCGGGATGCGCGGGTCGGTCAGCGTCATGCGTGGTTCACCTTGTCCAGAACCCCCACGCAGCGGCGCAGGAGGTCTTGTTCGTCAGGGGTCAGCTCGGCCAGGCGCCGGGCCAGCCACTCGTCCCGCCGGCGTCGGTTGTCCAGCAGGACGTCCCGCCCGGCCGTGGTCAGGGTGACCAGGCACTGCCGGCGGTCCCGGTCGTCGGCGCGGCGGGCCACGTAGCCCCGTTCCTCCAGACCGTTGACGATCCGGGTCATGGACGGCGGCTGGACCTTCTCCGCGGCCGCCAGCTCACCCATCAGCTGGTCGCCGACGTTCAGCAGCACAGCCATGGCCGAGAGCTGGTTGGAGCTCAGGTCCAGCGAGTCGTCGCGCATCTGACGGAGCCGGCGGGCCAGCCGCATCACCGCGGGCCGGAGGGCGTTGGCCAGCACCCCGCTGCCGTCGAGGGCGTCGGAGGTGTCCGCGATCGTGCGCGCAGGGGTGCAGGACGAGGACGACATACCCCCAAGAATAATGATTAGCAATGCTAAATACAAACGCTATAGATCGTGTCACAGCGCGTCGCTGGGACCGTCCTGGCCTCCCGTCCTGGTCTCCCGTCCGGGCGTCCCGCCCGCGCCGGCTGCGCCGTAGGCTGGCCCTCATGAGCGAGCCCGCCCTGCCCCCCGGTCACCCGCCCGCTGAGGAGACCGGTCGACCCCCCGGTCAGATGGCTGCGGGTCGCACGGCAGCCGGTCAGGCAGCAGCCGGTCAGACCGCAACAGGTCAGATGACTGCGGGTCAGATGGCAGCGGGTCAAAGAGCAGGGGGCGCCCAGCACCATTTCCTGGTCCAGGCCCCGGTGAGCCCGATGGACGCCGACGGCATCGGGCTGGCCGCAGCCGGCACGGCCCTCTTCGCGGTCCTCAGCGTCGTGCTCCTCGTGGTCCGCGGCGCCCTGGACGCGGCCGGCCACGGCTGGTGGCTCGGGGTCGCGGTCGCCGGCTTCGGACTGGGGCTCATCGGGCTCGCCTACTGTCTGCGCCGCCGGAACGGCCGCCGCGGCCGCGAGGGGGAGCCCCCGGTGGACGGGGTCTAGAGGCCTGCGTCCCCCAGGCCCGAGATGACCTGCTCGAGCAGCTCGGCCAGCTGGTCGACCTGAACGTCGGTCAGGCTGGTCAGAACGTCGGACTCGACCAGGTCGGCGTCCCGGATCGCGGCCACGTAGAGCTGGTAGCCGGCGTCGGAGAGCTGCACCAGAACCCGTGTACGGTTGGCCGGGTCCTGGTCGCGGCTCACCAGACCGCGCTCGACCATCCGGTCCAGCCGGTGGGTCATCGAGGACGGCGCCACGTTGGCCGCGGCGGCCAGCTGGCTGGGGGTCATCGGGCCCGTCTCGGCCCCGCGGGCCAGCTCGCCGAGCACCGCCCACTCCCCGGAGGTGACCCCGAGGTCGGTGAGCTGGTGGTCGTACCACTGGTTCAGTCGGCGGGAGAGCCGGTGCACGGCGGTGACGACCCGCTGCACGGACTC
>JBBQAB010000186.1:0-4444 GCA_038198385.1 Propionibacteriales bacterium | reverse complement strand
CCGGTCGGTGCCGCCCGCGCGGGGGTGAGCCCCCGCTGACCCCTTCCCCGGGGGGAGAGGGGGGGCGCCCCCCACGGGCCCCCCCCCCTCTCGCACGTTCGGGGTCAGGCGTCGTCGCCGCGCAGGGAGGCGATGATGGCCGCGAACGCCGCGGCGGCGGCCGGCTCGGCGGCCAGGGCGGCCGCCAGGTCCTCGGGGACCTGGACCGTCCGGGGCGCGTCGTCCGGCGTCAGCTCGACCTGCACCACGTCACCCGCCGACAAACCCGCGCCCTGCCGGTGCTCAGCGCTGACCGGCAGCAGTGAGCGTCCCCCCATCGACCCGACCGACGTGCGGTAGGCGTAGCCGTTCAGGGTCGCGGTGACGGCAGGTCGCCGGCCCCGGTCCAGGGCCTCCAGAGCCGCCGCCGGCACCTTGGTGCCGGTCGCGGTCTTGCCGTGCCGCTGCGGGGTGGCCTCGAAGCGGGCAACGGCCACGCTCACGCCCGGTGCCGCGAGATCTCGTAGAGGGCGATCCCGGCCGCCACGCCCGCGTTCAGGGACTCGATCGTGGCGGTGATGGGGATCGAGGCGAGCGTGTCGCAGGCCTTCTTGACCAGCCGGGACAGGCCGTCACCCTCGCTGCCGATGATCAGTACGAGCGGGCCCGAAGCCTGCGGCAGGTCCGCCACGCTGGTCTCCGCCGAGCCGTCCAGGCCGACCAGGGAGAACCCGGCGTCGCGGTAGGCCCGCAGCGAACGGTTGAGGTTGGTGGCCCGGGCGATCGGGATCCGCGCCGCGGCGCCGGCCGAGGTCTTCCAGGCCGACGCGGTCATCCCGGCCGAGCGGCGCTCGGGGATCAGCACCCCGTTGGCGCCGAAGGCGGCGGCCGACCGCACGACCGCGCCCAGGTTGCGGGGGTCGGTGATGGAGTCCAGGGCCACGATCAGCGGCTCGCCGTCGGCGTTCAGCGCCTCCGCGAGCAGATCGTCAGGGTGGGCGTAGGTGAACTCCGGCAGCTGCAGCGCCACCCCCTGGTGGATGGCGCCGCCGGTCATCCGGTCCAGCTCGACCCGGGTGACCTCGAGCATCGGGGTACTCGTCTCGGCCGCCATCTTCAAGATGTCGCGCAGCCGGTCGTCCCGCTCCGCACCCTCGGAGATGTACGCCGACTTGACCGGGATGCCGGCCTGCATCGCCTCGTACACCGGGTTCCGCCCGGCGACCCACTCCGGACCCGACCCGGGCCGACCCGTCCGCGCGGTGGAGCGGGTCTGACCGCCGCCGGCCCGCTCGGCCGAGCCCTGGGCCCGGTGCGCCTTGTGGTACGGGCGGTCCTCGGCCTTGGGCGTGGGACCGCGGCCCTCGAGGCCGCGGCGGACCCGGCCGCCGGAACCGGCGGTGTTGCCCTTGCCCTTGCGGCGGATCGCGCCCTTGCGCTGGCTGTTTCCTGGCATGTCATCCCTGCTTGTGCTGCTGGCCCGGCAGCGATTGCTCCGGGTGCTGGTCGTGGACCTCGGTCGGTGTGTCGAGGGCCCACCGGGGGCCCTGGGGTGTGTCCTCGACGGCCACGCCGAGGGCGGCGAGCGCGTCGCGGATGGCGTCGGCGGCGGCGAAGTCCCGACGGCCGCGGGCCTGGGCGCGCTGCTCGAGCACCGTCTCCATCAGCCCGTCGACGACCGGGGTGAGTCGCTCGGTCGGCGCGCTCCGGCGCCAGATCTCGTCGTCGACCGCGAGGCCGAGAACCGCGAGCATCGCGGTGACCCGGGCCAGCGGCTCGGCAACGCGGGCCCTGTCGCCCGCGTCCACCGCGGCGTTGCCGGCCCGGATGGTGGTGTAGAGCACCGCGAGGGCGGCCGGGGTGGAAAGGTCGTCGTTCATGGCCGCGACGAACGCCTCTGGCAGCCCGAGCGCAGGTGTTCCGCCCGGGGCCAGAGCAGAGGCGCGCTCCACGACCCCGTCCACGCGGGCCAGGGCGGCGGTGGCCTCGGTCAGCGACTCGTCGGAGAACTCGATGGCCGAGCGGTAGTGCGGGCCCAGCAGATAGAACCGGACCGCGCGCGCCGGATAGCGGTTGGTCACCTCCGAGACGAGTGCCCCGTTGCCCAGGGACTTGCTCATCTTCTCCCCGGCCGCGGTCACCCACGCGTTGTGCATCCAGTAGCGGGCGAAGCGCTGGCCCGCCGCCGTCGACTGCGCCAGCTCGTTCTCGTGGTGGGGGAACCGCAGGTCGATCCCGCCGCCGTGGATGTCGAACTCGTCGCCGAGATACTTCCCGGCCATGGCCGAGCACTCCAGATGCCAGCCCGGACGACCCCGGCCCCAGGGGGTGAACCAGGACGCCGTGTCCGGCTCGTTGGCCTTGTGGCCCTTCCACAGGGCGAAGTCGCGGGGGTCACGCTTGCCGCGGGGGTCGGCGTCCTCCGCCGGCTCCATGTCCTGGATGCGCTGGCCCGACAGGGAGCCGTAGGCCGGCCAGGACTGAACGTCGAAGTAGACGTCACCGGAGCCGTCGGCGGCGGCGTACGCGTGCCCGCGCTCCACCAACGTCTTGATCAGCTCGATCATCTCGGGGACGTGGCCGGTCGCGCGGGGCTCGTAGGTGGGAGGCAGGCAGCCGAGCGCGGCGTACGCGTCGTGCAGCTCGCGCTCGAACCGGTAGGCGTGCGCCCACCAGGGCACTCCCGCCTCGGCCGACTTGGTCAAGATCTTGTCGTCGATGTCGGTGACGTTCGCGATCACCGTCACCTCCTGGCCCGACCAGGTGAGCCACCGCCGGAGCACGTCGAAGACGACCTCCTTGCGGATGTGGCCCAGGTGGGGAGCCGACTGCACCGTGAGACCGCAGTGGTAGATCGATACCCGGCCGGGGACGACGGTCACCAGGTCCCGGATCTCCCGGGTGGCTGAGTCGTAGAGCCGGAAGGTCCCGGCCTCGGTGGGCTGCGTCACCGCGGCAGTTTATCGGCCCGCCGGGATGGGAATCTCCATCAAGCGCCGCATGACCTCGACACCGGCCCGCAGAGCGCGGAGATCGGCGTCGGGCAGCCGAGCCAGGTAGGGCTCCAGGTTGTTCCCCAGGGCCACCCTGATCGCGCCCAGCTCCTCCACGCCGCGGTCGGTGAGCGCGATCTTCCAGGAGCGCGCGTCGTTGGGGTCGGAGGTGCGGCTGACCATCCCGCCCGCCTCCAGCCGCTTCACGTGGTTGGTGATGGTCGGCTGCGAGCACCGCTCGGCGGTGGCAAGGTCGCTGATCCGGGTGGGTCCGGCGTCGGAGAGCCGGGCCAGGATCCGGGCGGCGGACAGGCTCACGTCCATGCCCTCGTGCTTGGGCACCCAGCGCACCATCCGGGCGGCGGTGGTGATCAGGTCCTCGCCCAGGGTGTGCAGCTGGTCACTCATCGTTCCAGCGTAGAGGGCGTCGACGCCGGTCCCGACCGCGCGGTCCGGCTCAGAGGGCCCGGCGGGGGACTCGGGTCCCGGCGTCACCGTTGGGCCCGGCGGAGGGCGGCGATGTCGAGGTAGGGGCTGGAGGGCTCGTCGGGGGCGTCTTCGGCCTCGTCGGCCTCCCACGGGTCGTACGGCTGGTCGACCTCGTCGTCGACGAAGCCCTGGGACGGGTCGAACGGGTTGGCCAGCGGACCCATCGCCTCCATCCCGGACACGTTCAGCTGCTCGTCGGGAAGCTGGCTGAGCACCGTCTCCATGTAGCTGCGCGACGCCTCGTCGATGGGGACCTCGCCGCCGGCCCGCTCGCTCAGGAACCAGCGGTGCTCGAGCACCTCGTGGTAGAGCTCCGCCGGCTCCAGCTTGGCCCGCATCTCGGGCGGCACGGAGTTGACCACCGGCTCGAACCGGTTGGTCAGCCACTGGTGGGCCACGATCGACTCGTCGGCGTTCTGCTGGTCGGTGCGGGCCCGGTAGTAGTCCAGGTCGTTCAGCAGCCGCCGGGCCTGATTCTCCTCGGTGTCCAGCCCGGTCAGCCGGAGCAGGCGGCGGGAGTGGTGGCCGGCGTCGACGACCTTGGGCTGGATCCGGATGGTGGACCCGGCGAAGTCGGTGGTGATGTCCAGCTCGGCCACGTCGAAGCCGAGGGCGTTCAACCGCCGGACACGGCTCTCGATCCGGTGCATCTCGGAGCCGTCGAACTCCTCGGCCCCGGTCAGCTCGGCCCACAGCTCGCGGTAGCGGCTCTCGATCGTCTCGACCAGGACCAGGGGGTCCAGCGCCTCGTCCAGGAGGCCGCCGGCCTCCAGGTCGCAGAACTCCCCGAAGAGGTTGATGCGCGCGATGGTCAGGTCGTGCTCGCGCTGACCGTTGGTGAGCTGGTCGTGCAGCTCACCGGTCTCGGCGTCCACCAGGTAGGCCGCGAAGGCCCCGGCGTCGCGCCGGAACAAGGTGTTGGACAGCGAAACATCGCCCCACAGGAAGCCGCTCAGGTGCAGCCGGGCAAGCAGGACCACCAT
>JBBQAB010000185.1:0-5423 GCA_038198385.1 Propionibacteriales bacterium | reverse complement strand
CCGCGGCTTCGCCAACGGCCGGTCCATCGCCTACCTGAGCTTTGACTCCTCCGACGCCTTCACCGCCACCATCGAGCGCAGCACCTTCGTGCCGGCACTGGCGGACCTTCAGTTCGCCAACGGCGGGGACGGACCCGGACGCGACGACCGGGCCGACTCCGCACGAGCGTCGATCTTTACGTTCGCCAACGCCAAGGTAGGGCTGGAGGACAGTCCGCCCGCTCGGGGAGCCTCGCAGGGTCCCGGCCGCTCGCAGGGATTGACCCACGCCCTCAGCCTGCCCGTGGCCGGTCGGGACGCTGCGGTGGCGAACCCGGATGTGCTGGACGCATTGCGTCGTGGTGCTGACGTCAGCAACATCTTCAGCGACATGCCCAGGACGTTCGGCAACAGTGACCGACGTGAGTACAGCCCCGCCTGGGACCTCCAGGTCGGTGTCTACAGCAAGGCGGCGGTGGCGAGCGGGCGGAACGGTCTGCAGACCGACGCGGACACGGTGCGACGGCTGGCCGGACAGGGTGTGGTCACGGCGCCGGGGGGCTTCCCCTCGGTTCGGCGAACATTGTGATCAACTGCCCGGCGCTGGGTTTCCTTGACGTCTCAGCGGCGGACCCGACCTCCGGTAGCAACGCTGGTGGCGGCGGTACGGCCCAGGATGGGTCTCTGGCCGGTGCAGCGGTTGACGCGGGCGGTGAGTCAGTGCTGCTGCCTGGCCTGGCCGCAATTCTCGGGTTGGTTGCGGCCGTGCTCGGCTCAGCTATGTGGCGCCGCAGCCGAGCCGGCGCGGGTAGCCCGAGGTAGTGGGTGCGATCGAGCAGGGGACCACGGTGGGCCGGTGCCGCGCTGGTGGCCGCCGCCGTGGTCCTGATGGCCACCGCGCTGGTGACTGCACGCCCAGCGCCGGCGTCCGCGCCGAGCAGGCTGGTGCAGGCTGCCCACCAGGTCGCCGTTCCAACCGCACCCCGACCCACCGTTCCTCAGCCCGCCCTTCGCCAGCCCCTCGCTTCGACGGCGAAGGTCCGGCCACCTCCGCCGGCGCCGTCCAGTCACGCGGCAAAGCCGAGGCGGTTGCCGGAACGGGACGTGCGGCCGGTGCGCATCCAGATCGGGGCGCTCGGCATCGATCGTCGGCCGGTGCCCCTTCGGGTGCTCGAAGACGGCAGCCTGGAGGCTCCCCGTCGTTACTCCGATGTCGGCTGGTGGCAGGACGGGCCGTTGCCGGGCGCTGGCGGCAATGCGGTGGTCGTCGGGCACCTGGACTCCAAGACGGGGCCGGCGGTGTTCTATGGCCTTGCCAGCCTGCGGCGGGGTGACCTGGTGGCAGTCACCCGGCGGGACGCCTCCACCGTTCTGTTCCGGGTACGCAGCGTCCAACGCTTCCGGGTCAGAGACTTTCCGGCCGAGCGGGTCTATCGCCATGGCGGGCCCTCCGGACTGGTCCTGATCACCTGTGGCGGTCGGTACGACCGTAAAGCCGGCCGCTATTTGGACAACGTCGTCGTCTTCTCCGGCCGTGTCCGTTGGTAGCGTGGGCTGGGCGAACGGTGCGATGGGAAGGGAGCTCGACTGTGGGGGCGACGCGAGCATCAGCACTCGGTAGTCGGCGACAGCCGCCGATCGCCGATTACGGGTTCTTGTCGGACTGCCAGTCGGCGGCGCTGGTCGACCGGCACGGTTCGATCGACTGGTGGTGCGTCCCTCGGTTCGACTCGCCGTCGGTCTTCGGCCGCCTTCTCGATGTCGATGCTGGGCACTGGGCGATCCGTCCGGTCGGCGGGTTCGACGTCGAGCGCTTCTATCTTCCTGACTCCCTCGTCCTCCGCTCGGTGTTTCGGACCGCGGGCGGCGAGGTGACCTTGACCGATGCGGCGGCCCTTTCTCTGGGAGCGCGCGGACACGACCTCGGGCTGCGGTCCCCGCATACCTTGCTCCGGCGGGTGGAGGGGGTGAGCGGAACCGTTGAGATCGAGGTCGACTTTGCTCCACGGATGGAGTACGGCCGCACCGAACCGCACCTACAACTGGTCGATTACGGGGTGGTCGCGCGCGGCGGCCCAGCACAGCTGACGTTGGCGAGCCCGGTCCCGCTGCGCTGTGACAAGGGGTCCGCCCGCGCCCGCATCGTGGTGGAGGCGGGAGACGTGGTGGAGTTCCGGGCGGTGTACCAACCGTCCTTCGGCGCTCCGTCCCCCGAGGAGACCGACTCCACACCGAGCCTTGAGGACACCGTGCAGGCGTGGGCGTCGTGGCGGGAGGTCCATCCGGGCTACTCGGGGCGCTTCGCAGACGAGGTCCGACGGAGCTCCCTCGTCCTGCAAGGTCTCACCTACCGGCCGTCTGGGGCGGTCATCGCAGCAGCCACCACATCGCTCCCGGAGCGGCTGGGCGGTGAGTCCAACTGGGACTACCGCTACGCCTGGCTCCGTGACCTCAGCCTGACGACCCGCTCCCTGTGGATCGCCGCCTGCCCGGACGAGCCGGCCCGCCTCTTCGACTGGTTCGCCAACGCCGCCGGCAAGATTGGCGGCGAGCTGTTCCAGATCATGTACGGTGTCGCCGGCGAACGAGATCTCAGCGAGCACACGCTGGAACACCTCAGCGGCTACCACGACAGCCGCCCCGTCCGGGTCGGCAACCAGGCGTGGACCCAGAAGCAGCTCGACGTCTTCGGCGAGGTGCTCGACGCCGTCCACTTGCTCCGCGACGACCTCGGCGAACTGGACGAACGGCTCCAGGAGCTGCTGGTCATTCTGGCGGATCGGGCGGCCGCCGGCTGGGCAGAGCCCGACGCCGGGATGTGGGAAGCGCGGGACGCCCAACGCCAGTACCTCTCCTCCAAGGTGATGTGCTGGGTGGCTCTCGACCGGGCCATCTCTCTGTCCGACCGCCTGGGTGCCCGAGCGGATCCTCTCCGCTGGAGGATCGCACGCCAGGAGGTCCGGGCCGCCGTGCTCGAGCAGGGCTGGAGCACCGCGGCGGGCGCCTACGCGGGCGCCTTCGCCTCCGACGATCTCGATGCGTCCGTGCTTCTGCTGCCCCTCGTGGGGTTCCTGCCCGCCGACGACGAGCGCATGCGCGCCACCATCGAGGTGATCGAGCGCGAGCTCGGCGCCGGCGGGCTGGTCCGGCGCTGGCCCGACGACGACAGCGGCTTCCTCATCTGCACGTTCTGGCTGGCCGAGTGCCTGGCTTTGGCCGGCGAGGTGGAGCGGGCCGAGACCTGGTTCACCAGCGCGGTCGGCTACGCCAACGACCTGGGCCTGCTGTCGGAGGAGGCCGTACCGCATGGCGGTCCACTGCTCGGGAACTTCCCCCAAGCGTTCTCCCACGTCGGGTTGATCAACGCCGCATGGCGCATCAACGAAGCGTCCCGGCCGGAAGAACCTCCCACTCAGCCTTAACGAAGGAGCAGCATGACCGCGCATCGGCTCGAAGACAAGGTCGCCCTGATCACTGGGTCTGACTCCGGGATTGGGCAGGCGACCGCGATGGAGTTCGCCAGACAAGGCGCAGACATCGTGGTGAACTACCTTCACGATCGCGAAGGGGCCGAGAAGACCTCGGCGGCGGTGACGGCAGAGGGCCGCCGTGCGTTGATTGTGCGGGCAGACGTGAGCGACGAGGACCAGGTCGCGGACATGTTCGACCGTGCTGTGGCCGCTTTCGGTGTGGTCGACATCCTGATGAACAACGCTGGTGTGGATGCCTCGGGTTCTCCCGTGGCGGAGCTGTCCACCGAGGTTTGGGATCGTGCGATCCGAACGAACGTGTACGGCCCGTTCTTCTGCTGTCGGCGTTTTGTCCAGTTGCGGATAGCAGCAGGAGGAGGGGGCAAGATTATCAACGTCTCGTCGGTGCATGCGGATAACCCAAATGCCGGCGGTTCCGACTACGACTGCTCCAAAGGCGCGATCCGGATGCTGACCCGCACCCTCGCGCTGGAGCTGGCCCCGCACAAGATCAATGTGAACAGCCTGGCGCCGGGGATGGTGCTGACGCCGTTCAACCAGGCCGCTATCGACGACCCGGACCTGCTGGAGAAGCAGGTGCAAAGCATCCCGTGGAAACGGGCTGCGGAGCCGGCCGAGCTCGCCAAGCTCGCCCTGTTCCTTGCCTCCACCGACGCGGACTATGTCACCGGCGCGTCCTACGTCATGGACGGTGGCCTGATGATCAACCTGGGTCAGGGCGCCTGACCTCAGCGGTTCATCACCTCAGACAGGAGTTTTTGCCATGGCAGAAGTTCACCTACTCAGCGTTATGGCCCGGGGCATGGTCGCCGGAGCAGTCGGCACTATGGCCATGACTGTTTCGGAGCTGCTGGAGATGTCGCTCTCAGGCCGAGAAGGCAGTCAGGTACCCGGGCAGGTTGGCGCTCACCTCCTACCCAACCGAGACCCCCAGTCGACGTCGGATGCCGCGACGCTCAACAACCCGGTCCACTGGGTGCACGGCATCAGCATGGGCGCTGTCCGGGGTCTCCTCGACGTCGCCGGCCTCCGCGGTCCCGCCGCGAGCGCAGCCCGTTTCGCGCTCCTTTGGGGAGGAGACACCGCCCTCTACCGCGCCCTGAAAATCGCCGACGTCCCCTGGCGCTGGACCGCAGCGGATCTCGCCACCGACCTGTTGCACAAGGGTCTGTACGCCGCCATCACCGGGGCCACCCACGACGCCATGGGCAGGACCTTTAGGTGACACATTCCCAGCCGCGCAGAACGCCAACACGCTCGCCGCCGGCATCTCGCACGGTTTAAGTAAGCAGGTCAACCGTGGAGGTGGGGTAGACGTTGGCGCTGACCACATCGGTACCGCCCAGCTGCTCCGCGAAGACACTTACGCTCCGGCCGCGGGTCCGCGTGGTGCGGCTCAGGACGCCACCCTGCGTGTCCAACCACGAATATCTCTCAATATGAACAGCGCTTCACGCGCCGACGTGGCTAAGACTCGCCACAAATTATGAGGCTGCTTCGAGCCTCGGCACGCCGTCGACGACCTCGACGCAGCGATGAATGGCTCATGACCAGGGCGCCACCGTCGCTCCAATCGACGTAAGGGCGTCCGCAGCCACTCTCTGCCGGATGGAAGAGGTCACTTCGGCAGCAGTTTGGCTGGCAGAGCGACGGAAGAGGTCATTTGCCTCCACGTCGCGAGGCATAAAAGAGTACTCTCACTAGGGCTAAGGCTTGTGCGATACTGGGATCGAACCAGTGACCTCTTCCGTGTCAGGGCATCAGGTCGCGCCTGGCGCGACTAGGTCACAACTACCCCCCCAAGGATGCCGGTGCCGCCACCTGAGCTCGCCTGGCTCGATTGAGTCCCGCTGGGTGGTGGACTTTCGAGGGGATTCTTGATGTCTACTGCGTCGCTGCGATGGCGGCGATGGTGTCAGTATCGCTGGTGGGTTTCAGGAGTGCCATAGAGGT
>JBBQAB010000184.1:0-2518 GCA_038198385.1 Propionibacteriales bacterium | reverse complement strand
CAATCCGTGGACCTCGAGGTCAGCGGTGCCGAGGTCGACGTCTACGCCGCCCTGGTCCTGCCCGGTGGCGTGGCCAACCCGGACGCCCTGCGCACCGATGCGGACGCGGTGGCGTTCGTCAAGGCGTTCGTGGCCACGGGCAGGCCGGTGGCCGCCATCTGCCACGCGCCCTGGACCCTGATCGAGGCCGACGCCGTCCGCGGTCGGAAGCTCACCTCGTGGCCCAGCCTGCAGACCGACCTGCGCAACGCCGGCGCGGAGTGGGTGGACGAGCGCGTCGTCGCCGACGGCAGCCTGATCACCAGCCGCAACCCCGACGACATCCCCGCCTTCAACAGCGCGCTCCTGGAGGCCGTCAACCACGGCGCCGCCAGCACCCCCGCGTGACCCTGGCCACCTCCCCGGGGCCCGACCGTGCACGCTGCGGTCGGGCCCGTGGCCCGTCCGGCGCTCGGCTGAGCCGGTGAACGGGGAACCGCGACGGGTGCCGGCCGGTCTCGTGGTCCGCCCGGCCGACTACGCCGACCCGGACGCCGTCACCCTGACCCAGACCGTGCAGGCCTACTACGTCGCGCTCTACGGGGGTTCCGACGACTCGCCCCTGGACCCGAACGAGCTGCGTCCACCCGGGGGTCGCTTCTGGCTCGGTTACCTCGACGGCGTCGCCGTGGCGATGGCCGGCTGGCGCTTCGTCGAGGAGCCCGGTCTGCCCGCCGGGGTGCGGGTGGCCGAGGTCCGACGGATGTACGTGGCCGCGGCGGGCCGACGGCGGGGTTACGCCCGGCGGCTGCTAGCCGAGGTCGAGACCACCGCGGCCGCCGCCGGCGCCCGACTGCTGGTCCTGACCACCGGTGAGCCGCAGGCCGACGCGGTCCGCTTCTACCGCTCCTGCGGCTACCGCGAGGTGGCCCCGTTCGGCTTCTACGCGACCATGCCCGGGGCGCTGTTTCTGGGCCGTTCGCTCACCGAGGTGGTCTCACCCAGCGGATAGCCGGGAAGATTTCGGCGCCCGGGCTGGTTGTGCCCCTCATGACACAGACTCCGACCACGATCGTCTACACCGCCTCCGCGACCACGACCGGTGGCCGTCAGGGTCACGCGACCAGCAGCGACGGCCTTCTCGACCTGCACCTGACCGCACCCAAGGAGACCGGGGGCCCGGGCACTGGGACCAACCCCGAGCAGCTCTTTGCCGCCGGCTACTCCGCCTGCTTCAACGGCGCCCTGATGATGGTCGCCAAGAAGGCCGGCGCGGACGCCTCCGCCGCCCACGTGACCGCCAACATCGGCTTCGGCCCCGAGGGCGACAGCTTTGCCATCACCGCCGACATCGAGGTTTCGATCCCCGGTCTCGAGCTGGCCCAGGTCCAGGAGCTGGCCGACGCCGCCCACCAGGTCTGCCCCTACTCCAAGGCCACCCGCGGCAACGTCCCGGTGACCGTCAAGGCCGTTGCCGCCTGACGTTCCGCCCCAGCACGACAGAACCCCGCGGGCCACGCCCGCGGGGTTCTTGGCTGTTCAGTGCGCGGCCGGGCTCACGGGGTGAGCAGGGCGTCCACGAACACCTCGGCGTCGAACGGGGCCAGGTCGTCCACGCCCTCCCCCAGCCCGACGAGCTTGACCGGCACTCCCAGCTCCCGCTGCACCTGGACGACGATGCCGCCCTTGGCCGAGCCGTCGAGCTTGGTCAGCACGATGCCGGTCACGTCGACCACCTCGCGGAAGATCCGGGCCTGGGTCAGTCCGTTCTGACCGGTCGTGGCGTCCAGCACGAGCAGCACCTCGGTGACCGGGGCCTGCCGTTCGATCACTCGCTTCACCTTGCCCAGCTCGTCCATCAGCCCCGACTTGGTGTGCAGCCGGCCCGCGGTGTCGATCAGGACGGTGTCGACCTCCTGCTCGATCCCGGCCCGGACCGCCTCGAAGGCGACACTGGCCGGGTCGGCCCCCTCGGCCCCGCGTACGGTCGGGACCCCCACCCGGTCACCCCAGGTGGCCAGCTGGTCCGCGGCGGCCGCACGGAACGTGTCGGCAGCCCCCAGCAGCACGTCCTTGTCCTCCGACACCAGCACCCGGGCCAGCTTGCCGACGGTGGTGGTCTTGCCGGTTCCGTTCACCCCGACGACCATGACCACCCCGGGGCGGTCCGTCCGCTCGGCGTGCACCGTACGGTCCAGGGTCGGGTCCACCAGAGCGAGCAGCTCCTCCCGCAGGACGGCCTTGGCCTGGGCGGGGTCGGAGACGCCCTCGACCCGGAAGCGGCTGCGGAGCTTGTCGACCAGGTCGGTGGTCGGCCCGACGCCCAGATCCGAGGTGATCAGCACTTCCTCGAAGTCGTCCCAGGTGTCCTCGTCGATCCGGTCGCGGCTGAGCAGGGCCAGCAGCCCACGGCTCAGCGCGCTGTCCGAGCCGGCCAGGCGTCGGCGCAGCCGGGCCAGCCGGGTCGCGGCGGTCTCGGGCCGGTCGACGTCGGGCTCCCGGTCGGCCGGAAGGAGGTCGGTCCCGCTCCGTCCGTCGT
>JBBQAB010000183.1:0-5800 GCA_038198385.1 Propionibacteriales bacterium | reverse complement strand
GCATGACAGACTTCTCCCGTGCCCATCCGTGACCCCGAACCGGTGGCCCCGTGATGGCCCGTCGACCCAGCAAGCACACCCGTCCCGCCCGTCCCCTCGGCTCGGGCCACGCCACTGCGGCCACCAAGGCCGACGGCCGGTGGGTGGTCCGCAGCATCAGCGGTGCGGGCGCCCTCAAGACCTACCGGTGCCCGGAGTGTCAGCGGGCGATCCTTCCCGGCACGCCCCACGTCGTCGCCTGGCCGGCCGAGCCCTCGCTGCTGGTCTCCAGCGGCCTGGAGGAGCGCCGCCACTGGCACACCGGCTGCTGGCAGCGACGACGGTGAGCGACCCGACCGCCGCGACCCTGCACCGCACCCAGCTCGGCGTGCACGGGCCCCGCGTGGTGTTCCTGCACGGTCTCTTCGGCCAGGGCAAGAACTGGACCTCGGCGGCCAAGGCGCTCAGCACCTCGGCCCGGGTGACCCTGCTCGACCTGCCCGACCATGGGCGCTCGTCGTGGAGCCCGACCTTCTCCTACGTCGGCATGGCCGCCCAGGTGGCCGACGTCCTGGCCGGCGACGGCGGCGGGGAGCCTTACACGGTGGTCGGCCACTCGATGGGCGGCAAGGTGGCCATGGCCCTGGCTGTGGCCCGACCGGACCTGGTGGAGCGACTCTGCGTGGTCGACGTGTCACCGGTCACCGGCGGCCCGATCGGGCAGTTCGGCCCCTACGTCGAGGGGATGCGCTCGATCGACCTGGCCGCCTTGACCAGCCGGGCCGCCGCCGAGGCCGCCCTGACCCCGTACGCCCCGGACCCGACCATCCGGGGCTTCCTCCTCCAGAACCTGCGGCGGGAGTCCGACCCGGCCGGCGGCTCACACTGGCGGTGGCAGATGAACCTCGACCTGCTGGGAGCCGAGCTGGTCGCGGTCGGCGGCTGGCCGGACCTGGACGCCACGCCCTACCCGGGCCCGGTGCTGTGGCTGGCCGGCGAGCGCTCGGGCTACATCCGACCCGAGTACGCCCCGGCCATGCGGGCGCTGTTCCCCCGGGTGCGGCTGGTCACGGTGAAGAACGCCGGCCACTGGGTGCACGCCGACCAGCCCGAGGTATTCCTGGCCGCTCTGCGACGCTTCCTGCATCTGTAGGTCCGGCCATCCCCGAACTGCACACGACACGTCCGCACCCGTCGGGTCCTCCCGGCACCAACCCGACCGACCCTCAGGAGACGTTCATGGCACCCACCCCCACCCCTTGGGTGGCCTGATGATCCAGCTGCTGGTCACCTTCTGGTCGCTGGTCCCGCTCGACGCCACCCTGGCTCCGGGGGCACCCGGCTCGCCGATGCCGGTCTACCCGGCGCAGAACTCGGGCTTCGCGGCGGCCATCGTGGGCGGCTTCTTCGCCCTGGGGCTGCTCGTGCTGGCCAGCATTCTGATCAGCCTGAAGCCGAGACGAGCCCACCCGAACGACCCGCGGGCCAAGGCCCACACCTCCTACACCCGCTACCGCTGAGCGGGGACCACCGGCTCAGCCGCGGGTGACGCTGACGATCTCCGACGGGTTGTTGGGGCGGCCGGTGCCGTCGCCGTAGCTGCCGTCCTGGCCCTCGGCGGCCATCGAGGCGACGACGTCCCGGCTGTTCTTGTCCATCGTGCCGAAGACCGTGTAGTTCGGGGACAGGCTAGAGGAGTCGCCCCAGACGAGGAAGAACTGCGACCCGTTGGTCCCCGGCCCGGCGTTGGCCATCGCGACAACGCCCGCGGTGTACTTCTCGGTCCCGTCGGTCTCGTCGGCGAACTGGTAGCCCGGTCCCCCCGACCCGCTCCCGGTCGGGTCCCCGCACTGCAGGATGAGGATGCCCGAGTCGGCCAGCCGGTGGCACTTGGTGTTGTTGAAGAAGCCCTGGTCGGCCAGCGACTCGAACGAGTGGACCGTGCACGGAGCCTTCGTCCGGTCCAGGGTCAAGGTGACCGGCCCGTTCGTCATCTTGAGCACATAGCTCACGGTGCCGCTCGTGGGGATGCCGGTCGTGCTCGGCGGGTTGACCGGCCGGGAGGCCTGGCCGGTTGCGGTGTAGGCGCAGGTGTCTCCCCCGGTTCCCGCGCGGGAGCCGGGGGACGAACCGACGCCCGTCGGTCCGGAGCCCGCCGGTCCGGAGGCGCTGGTCGGGGCAGCCGGGGCTGAGGTGCTGGCGGCCGGGGACGAGCTCGGGATCTGACCGCACGCGGCGAGCAGGACCGGTAGACCGAAGGTGGCGAGGCCGGCGCGCAGGGGGAACGTCACCCGCCCGAGCCTGCCACAGCCCGAGCCCCCGGTCGGCCAGCGACGCAGTGCGGACGAACCCGGGCTCGATGCCCCGTACGCCGTGACCGGCTCCGGTGCGGGTACGGCGGGCCCGCACACCGGGCGCGGTGCCGCTGGCTAAGGTGAGACGCATGGTTCGACTGACCCGCATCTACACCCGTACCGGGGACGGCGGGCAGACCCGTCTGTCCGACATGTCCCTCACCCGCAAGAGCGACCCGCGCGTCGAGGCGTACGGGGACGTGGACGAGACCAACTCCCTGATCGGGGTGGCGCTGGCCATGGGCCAGCTGCCCGGCCCCGTGTCCGCCGCCCTCACGGGCATCCAGAACGAGCTCTTCGACCTGGGTGCCGACCTGTCCAACCCGCTCCGGGTCCCTGCCGAGGGCGACTACCCGGCGCTGCGGGTCACCCAGGACTACGTGGACCGGCTGGAGCACGCCTGCGACGACTTCGGTGACCCCCTGCCTGCCCTCACCTCCTTCATCCTGCCGGGCGGGTCCTCCGCCGCCGCCCAGCTGCATGTCGCCCGTACGGTGGCCCGACGGGCCGAGCGGGCCGCCTGGGTCGCCGCCGAGGTCTACGGGACCGACGCCGTCAGCGATCCTGACACCCCCGGTGGGGTCAACCCGCTTGCCATCACCTATCTGAACCGGCTCTCGGACCTGCTGTTCATCCTGACCCGGGTCGCCAACGGCCTGGACGGGGACATCCTGTGGGTCCCCGGAGGCAAGCGCGAGCGGCCGGAGCGCCTGCGCGCGTCACGGACCGACGACGACGACGAGGAGATCTCCCTGTGAGCACCGACGCCTGCACCCACCCGGAAGCCACCGGACGCAAGACCTCCACCCAGGCCCGGCCGGTCACCCTGTTCACCGGCCAGTGGGCCGACCTCCCCTTTGAGGAGGTGTGTCGGCTGGCCTCGGACTGGGGCTACGACGGCCTGGAGATCGCGTGCTGGGGCGACCACTTCGACGTCGCCCGCGCGGCCGCGGACACGTCCTACGTGCAAGCCAAGCGGGACACCCTGGCGAAATACGGCCTCGGCTGCTGGGCCATCTCCAACCACCTCAACGGTCAGGCGGTCTGCGACCACCCGATCGACGACCGCCACAAGAACATGGTCAACCCGCGGGTGTGGGGTGACGGCGACCCGGAGGGCGTCCGGCAGCGGGCGGCGGAGGAGATGAAGACCACGGCCCGGGCGGCGGCGGCGTTCGGCGTCGACACGGTCATCGGCTTCACGGGGTCCTCGATCTGGCACTACGTCGCCATGTTCCCGCCGGTGGGTGAGGAGGTGATCGCCGCGGGCTACGCGGACTTCGCCGACCGCTGGAACCCCATCCTCGACGTCTTCGACGAGGTCGGGGTCCGCTTCGCCCACGAGGTGCACCCCTCCGAGATCGCGTACGACTACTGGTCCACCGTGGCCACCCTCGAGGCCATCGGCCACCGGCCCGCGTTCGGTCTGAACTTCGACCCCTCCCACATGGTGTGGCAGGGGCTGGACTACGTCGGCTTCCTTGACGATTTCCGCCACCTGATCTACCACGTGGACTGCAAGGACACGAAGGTCCGGATGAACAACGGCCGCAACGGCCGACTCGGCTCGCACCTGCCCTGGGCCGACCCGCGGCGAGGCTGGGACTTCATCTCCACCGGCCGCGGTGACACGCGCTGGGAGGACATCTTCCGGATGCTCAACCACATCGGCTACGACGGCCCGATCTCCATCGAGTGGGAGGACGCCGCCATGGACCGCCTCGCCGGAGCCCCGGAGGCCTTGGAGTTCGTCCGTCACCTCAACGACCTGACCCCTCCCACCGCCGCCTTCGACGCCGCCTTCAGGACTTAGGGGAAGGCGCACCGCGCTTCGAGCCGGCTTACCGTAGCGCGGCAGCGCCAGCTAGCACCTAATAGCTCGGCCCGGGCGGGGCCGCCTCGAGCCAGCTCAGCAGGCCGGTCAGGGAGTCGGAGTTCATGGCGAGCTCCCATTCTCGGGCCGGCACGGCCTGCGGGGTGTCGATCCGGACGACCCGCTGGTCCGACCCCAGCGAGACCGACTCCACCGGGTCGGCGTCGCGGCTCTCAAGCACCCGGACCTGGTCACGGGTGAAGACCTGCCGGGGTCGGAGGGCGTAGGAGAAGAAGCGGAACCACTGCAGTATTCCCTCGTCGTAGCGCGCTACGCCCAACACCCAGCCAGCCCCCGGGGTGGCTCCCTGGGTCCGGAGGCTGCACTCGAACGTCCCACCCTGCCGCGACAGCCAGCGCCGCCGCAGCGCCAGCAAGCCCAAAGCGAGGGCCAGGAGCCCGACGACAACCCCCAGGCCCTCAACTACCCCGAGCAAACCGCCCATGCGCCCAACCCCAGATCCTCGCCCCGGTAAATCGATTTAGAGAGGACTTTACTGTGCCTTCTGCGCCGCGCGAAGTTGAGCCGTGGCCCGCTGGACGTGCTGCCGGTCCTCGTGACTGCCGTCGCCGGTGTCGAGAACCTCCTGCGCCGTCGCCAGCTCCTTCTCAGCCTGCGCGACCGAGATCTCCCCCGACAGCGAGGCGTACTCGCTCAGGATCGACACCCGGCCCTGGGACACCGAGATGAAGCCGCCGTCGACGGCGATGACCTCGCGGTCGCTGCCGCCCTCGGAGAAGATCACCACGGCGCCAGGCACCAGCACAGCGAGGACGGGTGAGTGACCGGGCAGGATGCCGATCTCCCCGTCCGTCGTCTTGGCGATGATGTTGGAGGACTCCCCTGACCACACGACACGGTCAGCGGAGACGACCTCCACCTTCATGGGTTCAGCCATGCTTGATTCCTTCCGTCCTCAGTCGCCGCATCAGGACTTCTGCAGCTCGGACCAGCGCTTCTCCACGTCGTCCATGTTGCCGGTGTTGAAGAAGGCCTGCTCGGCGATGTGGTCGACCTTGCCCTGACAGATCATCTGGAAGGACTCGATCGTCTCCGCAAGCGGCACCGTCGAGCCGGGGATGTTGGTGAACTTCTCAGCCATGTAGGTGTTCTGGGACAGGAACTGCTGGATGCGCCGGGCCCGGTTGACGGCGATCTTGTCCTCTTCGGACAGTTCGTCGACCCCCAGGATCGCGATGATGTCCTGGAGCTCTTTGTTTCGCTGCAGGATCTGCTTGACCCGCACGGCCACGTCGTAGTGGGCCTGACCGATGTACTGCGGGTCGAGGATCCGCGACGTGGAGCTCAGCGGGTCCACGGCCGGGTACAGACCACGGGAGGCGATCTCCCGCGACAGCTCGGTCGTGGCGTCCAGGTGCGCGAAGGTGGTGGCCGGCGCCGGGTCGGTGTAGTCGTCCGCGGGCACGTAGATGGCCTGCATCGAGGTGATGGAGTGTCCGCGGGTGGAGGTGATCCGCTCCTGCAGCTGGCCCATCTCGTCGGCCAGGTTGGGCTGGTAACCCACCGCGGACGGCATCCGGCCGAGCAGGGTCGAGACCTCCGACCCCGCCTGGGTGAACCGGAAGATGTTGTC
>JBBQAB010000182.1:0-5065 GCA_038198385.1 Propionibacteriales bacterium | reverse complement strand
TCTCGACCGACCCGGTCTCCAGGGCCTTCCGGGCGACACCGACCCCCGAGAGCGCACCCCCGGCCTCGTCGTCGGCTCCGGCTAGCGCAGCGAGGGCACCTTGGGCCATGGTCCGGAGGTCGTCAGCCGACTGCAGCCGGGTGGCCTCGGAGGCGAGGGTGACGTCCTCGCCCGCCTCGGGGGCCACTCGTCCGACCTCGGTCAGACCGAAGGTCAGCAGGTCGATCTCCTGCGCCCGGGTCCGGGCCTCGCGGCGCAGCCGCTCCAGCTCGGCCACCGCGGCCCGGCGTTCGACGTAGCGGTCCTGGTAGAGAGCGAGTGCGGGCAGCACGCTGGCGCCCGCGAACCGGTCCAGCAACTCGCGCTGCCGGTCAGAGGCGGCCAGCCGGATCTGCTCTGACTGGCCGTGGATGGCGATCAACGAGGTAGTGACCTCGGCACAGACCGAGGCCGGGACCTGGGCGCCGCCCAGGTAGGCCCGGGAGCGCCCACCGGAGGTCAGGTGGCGGGCGACGATGAGGTCGCCGTCGTCCAGCTCGCCGCCGGCGTCGCGAACCCGTTGGTCGAGGTCGGCACGATCCAGCACGAAGCGCCCCTCGACCCGGGCTCGGTCGGCCCCGGTACGCACCGCACGCGGGTCGGCCCGACCCCCCAGGAGCAGTCCGATACCGGTGACGATCATGGTCTTGCCGGCCCCGGTCTCCCCCGTGACCACGGTCAGCCCCCGGTCCAGGGCGATGGTCGCCTCGCTGATGACGCCGAGATCGATGATCCGCAGCTCCTCGATCATCGCCGGACCCCTCGGCGGTGGCCCGGCCTCACGAGGCTGTCCAGGCGCGACAGGGTCCGGTCGGCTCACGGTCACCCTCAGCGGCCCCGCGCCACCCTTCGACGCGCAGCTGGAACTTGTTGACCAGGCGGTCGGTGAACGGCGCCTCGGACAGCCGGGCCAGGCGCAGTCGGTGCTCGCCCTGGACGACCTCGATCTCCATGCCCGGCTTGAGCTCGGCGGAGCGTCGCCCGTCACACCACACCACCCCGGGGGTCGGGGACTGCTGGATTACTTCGATCACCACCCGCGAGGTCGGGCCGAGGACCAGCGGCCGGGCGAAGAGGGCGTGGGCACTCAGCGGGACGACCAGCAGGGCGTCGACCCCGGGCCAGATGATCGGACCGCCGGCGGAGAAGGCGTACGCGGTGGAGCCGGTCGGGGTCGCCACCAAGACGCCGTCACAGACCCAGCGCGAGAGCGGCCGACCGTCGATCTCGACCAGCACCTCGACCATCCGCTCCCGGGCGCTCTTCTCGATGCTGACCTCGTTGATCGCGTACGAGGACCAGAGCTCGTCCCCGGTCTCGCAGTCCCGGAGGGTGGCCTGGACGGTCAGCCGCTCCTCCACCACGTAGGACCGGTCGACGACCCGGGACACGATGCTGTCGACCTCGGAGGACTCCGCCTCGGCCAGGAACCCGATGTGGCCGAGGTTGACCCCGAGCAGCGGCACCTCGGAGTCGTAGACCCACTCGGCTCCGCGCAGGATCGTGCCGTCTCCCCCGAGCACGACCATCAGCTCGATGTCGGCCACCGGGTGACGCAGCTCGGTCATGGCGTGGTGCAGCCGACCGTCGATGTGTCTGCTGTCCCCTTCGGGCAGCACGGTGATGATGCCGGCCGCGCTCAGACCCTCGATCAGCCGGGTGGCGGCCTGGACGGCGGCGGGTCGACCCATGTGGGTGAGCACGGCGACCCGGCGGATGTGGTCGCGGGCCCGGGGATCGTCCATGGCCGGATGGCTACGGACGTCCCGCGCCGCACCGGCTACCGCTTCCTGCCCCTGGGTCACCTGCCCCAGCATAGGTGGCGGGACTGACATCCCCGCGTGCGCGCGGACGACGCGGCCCCGACGCCAGGTCAGCCGGTGACGAGGTTGGAGACCGCAAAGGCCCGGGCCGGCGGTCGGGTCCGGAAGAGGACGAAGAACTCACGGTTGCCGGCCGGGCCGAGGACGCGGCTCGGCACGCCGGCCACAGCCCACCAGCCGTACGCCGCGGCCGTTTCCACCACCGCGGTGACGGCGTCGGCGTGCAGGTCGGGCGAGCGGACGACCCCGCCGCGGCCGAGCCGCTCGCGGCCCACCTCGAACTGGGGTTTGACCATGACCAGAAGCGCTCCGTCCTCGCGCGTCGCGGCGGTGAGGGGAGCGATGAGCATGGTCAGGGAGATGAACGAGACGTCGGCCACCGTGAGGTCGACCGGGTCGTCTCCCAGGTGGTCCGCCAGGGTCAGGTCGCGGAGGTTGACGTGCTCGAAGACGCTCACCCGCGGGTCGGACCGGATCTCCTCCGCCAGCTGGCCCCCGCCCACGTCGACGGCCACGACCTCCGCCGCTCCGCGTTCGAGCAGCACCTGAGTGAAGCCGCCGGTCGAGGCACCCGCGTCCAAGCAGCGCCGACCGACTCTGAGCGACAGGTCGTCCAGGGCGCCCAGCAGCTTATGAGCCGCCCGGGACACGTAGTGGTCGCTGACGGCCGTAATCTCGGCTCGGTCGCTGACCGGGTCGGAGGCACGGGTGACCACCTTCCCGTCGACCTCGACCCGGCCCTCGGCGATCAGTCGTTGGGCGTGCGTACGCGACCGGGCCAGGTCACGGGACACGAGCTCGACGTCCAGACGGGTCATGCGCGGAACGGGGTTCAGCCGACCCGGCCGTCGGCCTCGGGGTTCAGCGCCCGGTGCAGTGCCTCGTGGGCCCGGGCGAGCTCGTCGTGGTGCTGGCCGAGCGGGCGGTCGTCCAGCCCGGACAGAGCGCGAAGGGCGAGGTCGATCTCGGGGTCGCCGGTCCTCGGGACCCCGGAGCCAATCGCTTCCGGGCTGTCGGCGGCGGGCTCGCGGGAGACGGGGCCGGACTCACGGGAGCCGGGGGCGGACTCACGGGAGCCGGGGGCTCCGGTGAAGGGCTCGCGCGCGGGCGCATGACCGGTAGTTGCCGCGGCGGAACGCGACGGGTCGGGGGCCGGAACCGGCTCGACCGGGGAGGGAACCGGTGGGACCGGCCGGGGGCTGGGAGCCGAGAAGGCGGGGCCTCCCCCGGGTCGGGGACCCGGCGCTCGCCCCGGCACCGGGCGTCCGTCCTGGCTCATGCCTCCGTCACCGGCAGGTTGGCACCCGTGACGGTGGGCGGTGTCGGCACCGGCGACGACGTCGACCCCGGCACGCCCGCCGCGGGCTCGGAGACTGGCACCCCGGCCGACGGAGCCGACACCGGCACCCCGGCCAGGGGCTCCGCGACCGGAGCCCCGGCCGTCGGACCTGCGCTCCTCGGCGTGCGAGTGGGTGCGGTAGCTGTCCTGGTCACGCCGGACGTCTCGGCCGTCTTCTTGGCGGCCGTCCTCTTGGCCGCCGTCTTCTTGGCTGGGCTCTTTGTGGCCGCCGCCTTCTTGGCTGGGCTCTTTGTGGCCACCGCCGGCGTGCCGGTCGAGATCGGGCTCGCCGTCACGCTCGCGGTCGCCGCGGAAGCGCCGACGTCTGTCGTCTCAGCGCTCCCCGCAGGCGGGGTCGGCACAGGCGGGGCAGGCACAGGCGGAGTCGGCACGGGCGCCATCCCCGGCCCGGTCTCGGCGACCACCCGCGGGCGACGAGACCGCGGACGCGCCCGGGGGGTGGTCGGGGTAGTGGCAGCGGTTGCCTCCGTGGCCAACGCCAGCGCCGCGCGCAGCTCGATCACGTCGCGCTGCAGGCGGGCTATCTCGCGGTTCACCAGCTCAAGATCCTCGGTCCGTACGAGTCCCAGGTGAGCCGTGGCCTTCTCGACCTCGGCGGTGACCAGGTTCTCCAGCAGCTCCCGGTTGGCCCGGCTGGCGTTGAGCAGCTCCTCGGTCAGCTTGGTGACCTTCTCACCCGCATCGTTGGCTGCATCCTCGAGACCGGCCTGGGCCAGCAGGGCGCGGGCGGCGGCGATGGCGCGGGCCCGGGTCGCCCGGGACAGCCCGTTCACCAGGTTGACGTAGTTCTGCAGGGGCTCGCCCACCATTGCGACCTTCTCCTCCGTGCGGGCGACGACTGCCGCCATCGCGGTCACGCTACCGCAGCCGCCCAACGCCACACCCGTCCACGGCCGACGTCGGGTCGGGCTGGGCGAGGGCGCCGCAGAAGTCCGCGCTCACCGCCCCCGTGGGGACCGGGCGTCGTTGCGGCTCAGCCGAGACCAGGCAGCTGGGCCATCGTGGCGGCGGAGTCGGGGTCGCCTCCGCGGTCCAGCACCTGCCAGCTCGCCTGGGCACTGGCCCAGAGAGCATCCACCGGGTCCGCGCCCGAGTCGCTCAGCACGATCCGGTCTCCGTCCACCGTGGCCCGCGCCGCACCGCAGCGGAACGTCGAGCCCTCGACCGCGACGACGCGCCCGGGTTCGAGCAGCGCGCGGAGGTCCTGACCGATAAAGGTCGGCCGGAACTCAGGAGCGGCGACCAGCAGGTCGCGCGGACCGTGGGAGCCGCTGAGCACCAGCAGCGAGTCCATGCCCGCGGTGATGGCGCCCGCAACGTCGGTATCGAGCCGGTCACCTACGAAGATCGGGTGCTGAGCACCAAGGCGGGCCACGGTGTCGTCCAACAGGGGGCGAAAGGGCTTGCCCGCCACCTCGGGCTCGACGTCGACCGCCATCCGTACGGCCGCCACCGCGGCGCCGTTGCCGGGCACCAGCCCGCGGTCGGTCGGGCGGGTGGGGTCGGTGTTGGTGGCGACCCAGTGCGCGCCGCGGTTGATCGCGATGGCGGCTTCGTTGAGCTGCTGCCAGGTCAGGTCGAAGCCATAGCCCTGGATCACCGCCGTCGGATCGTCGTCCGCCGAATGGATCGCCACCAGTCCGGCCTCCTCCACGGCGACGCGGACCCCCGCGCCCCCGACGACCAGCACCCGAGTGCCGGCCGCGAAGCGTCGAGTGAGCAGGTGCACGGCCGCCTGGGACGACGTCACCACGTCCTCCGGTCCGGCGGTGATACCGAGCTCGACCAGATGCGCGGAAACCTCCTGCGGGGTCCGGGCCGCGTTGTTGGTCACGAACCCGAC
>JBBQAB010000181.1:0-7927 GCA_038198385.1 Propionibacteriales bacterium | reverse complement strand
GTTGGCCACCAGCACCTCGATCGCGGTGGTCCAGGCCGGTAGCGACAGGGCGTGGGTGTCCTTGCCGATGAACAACGGACCGGTGATGCCCTGCGACGCCCGGTACTCCACGATCGCCTGGGTGGTGGCGGCGATGTGCGCGTCGTTGAACGCGGTGTCCAAGCTCGAACCACGATGACCCGAAGTGCCGAACACGACCTGCTGGTCGGGGTTGCCCGGATCAGGGGTGAGGTCGTAGTACGCGCTGATGACCGCGTCGACGTCGATGAGGTCTTCGGGGAGGGCCGGTTGACCGGCACGGGGATGAGCCATGGGTCACATTCTGCCCACCCGGACTGCGCCGTGGTAACCCGGTCGGCCCGGTCTCACACTCTGTCGCGCGGCCGTCCGGGCACGGCCCCACGGGGGCGGTGGGCTGTCCGGCATCGGGTCCGTGCGTCCGGCGGGCCGCGGCCTTTGACAGGATGGGGTCCATGAGCTCGTCCAGTTTCAGTCGTCCCGGCGCCATCGACCTGTCCCAGCTCGCCAAGCGGGCCCAGCCCGCGCCGCCCCCCGCCGGGGGCGCCGCAGGACGCGGGGGGGTGTCCTACGTGGTCCAGGTGACCGAGGAGACCTTCGAGAACGAGACCATCCGGAAGTCCCTGCAGCACCCCGTGGTGGTCGAGCTCTACTCGCCGCGGGTCGCCAGTGGCCAGCAGCTGTCCGATATCCTGATCGGCATCGCCAACGCCAGCGAGGGCAAGTTCCTGCTGGCCCGGCTGAACGTCGACGTGGCCCCGGGCATCGTGCAGGCCCTGCAGCTGCAGGCGGTGCCCACCGTGATCGCCCTGATCGGAGGCCAGGCCGCCCCGCTGTTCCAGGGTGTGCAGCCCCGCGAGCAGGTCCAGGCAGCGATCGACCAGCTCCTGCAGGCCTCGGTGGCCAACGGCGTCGTGGGTCGGGCCGAGCCCGTCGGCGGCGCCGCCGCCCCGGCCGAGGAGCAGGACGAGGCCATTCCGGACCCCCGCTTCGCCGCCGCCGATGCGGCCCTCGACCGGGGCGACTTCGAGGCGGCCCGCGACGAGTTCGACCGCCTGCTGCAGGCCAACCCGGCCGACGCAGAGGCCCTCGCCGGCAAGGCCCAGGCCGGGCTGTTCGCCCGGGCCGGAGCGCTGGACCCGGCACCGGTGCTGCAGGCCGCGGAGAGCGACCCGTCGGTGGCGGCCCAGCTCGGGGCCGCCGACGTCGAGCTGATCGGGGGTGAGGCCGACGCGGCCTTCGCCCGGCTGGTCGCGGTCATCCGGCGGAGCGCGGGGGAGGACCGCAACACCGCCCGGGTACGCCTGCTGGAGCTTTTCGAGACCCTCGGCAACGGTGACGAACGGGTGCTCAAGGCCCGTCGGGACCTGATGTCGGCCCTGTTCTGAGGCGCGCCGCCCCGCTGCCGTCGGGCCCGCGCCGTATCGTGGCCGCGTCCACGCCCGCAAGCACAGGAGTTCGATGTCCACCAAGCCGAGGCTGGCCGTTCTGACGGCGGTGCTGATGGCCTCGGCGGCCTGTTCGGCCTCCGGAGGTACGGCGGCCGGCTCCACCAGCCCCTCGCCCGTTCTTAGTGCGCGGCCCACGCCCCTTCTCAGTGCGGCGCCCACGCCCCTTCTCAGTGCGGCGCCCACGCCCCTTCTCAGTGCGGCGCCCACGCCCGGGGTGGTGCCGAGCGCAGCGTCGGGCACGCCGTCGACCACGCCCGCACCCCAACCGGCGTGCTTCGAGGGCCGCTACCTGGTCACCGAGTTCGCCGCCAAGACCGGCGGCTCGACGATCACGGGCCGGGGCGGCGAGCTCGTCCTCACCTTTGCCGGCGGCGTGTTCACCCTCTCGTCCCTGCCCGGGGCCACCACGTCCCTGGCCCTGGACGGGTCGGCCCTGATGCTGACGGTGGACGGCACGGTCACCGGGACGTACGCCGAGACGGGTGACACGGCGCTTTTCAGCCAGACCAGGACCACCGGCCAGGCCAGCGTCACCGGCGACGGTGGGCCGCAGGACTTCACCATGAAGCAGGTGGCCTCGCTGGCCCTTCCGCAGGGCACGACCACCGTCACCTGCGCCGGGTCCAGCGCGACCTTCGTGTCGGCGTCCACCACGACCAAGGCCGAGCGGGCCTGACCCGCCTCCGGCCGCCGCCCGACCCGCCTCCGGCCGCCGCCTGACCCGCCTCCGAGGAAAGCCCGACCCGTCCCGGATGCCGCGGTCGCGGTCGACCCGGTCGGGCTCCCGCAGCCACGCGCAGATCGACCCCTGCGGCGGCCCCACCTATGCTCGACCGCGTCCGCACAACACCAGGAGCCCCGATGAGATACGCAGTCCTCTCGCTGACCGCAGCGGCGGTGCTGGCCACGGCCGGCTGCTCCGGCAGCACGCCCGCTCCGGTGGACTCCACCGTCCCGACGCCCCCCGCTCCCGCAGCCGCCCCGTCCTCGGCCCAGGCGGCGCCGGAGGGACCCTGCCCCAACGGGACCTACACCCTCGCCCGCTTCGTCGGCGTGGGTGACCAGTCGACGTACGGCACGGGTGAGGGGGGCGATGTCTCGGTCACCTTCCAGGACAGCCGCTACCAGCTGGCCGGCGGCGGCCAGCCGATCAACCTCACCCTCGCGGGTCAGCGCGGCACGCTGACGGTGGACGGAACGCTGAGCGGCACCTACAAGGGCACGGCTCCGTCGGTCACCTTCGGTCCGGTGGACCGGACCTCGGGTTCGGCCACCCTGTCCGGGGTGGGCCGGAGCCAGGGGCTGAGCATGAAGCAGGTGGGTCAGGTTCTCGCGCCCACCGGGCCGGCTCAGGTGTCCTGCACCGGGAGCACGGCCACCATCAACCTCGACCAGGTCGTGCTCTACCTCGAGCGCGGCTGAGCGTCCTGCCTCAGGCGGGTCGACCGTCCTCGAGGTAGGCCATCGTTCCCGGGGCCAGTCCGGCGGCCACGGTCAGCCGGCGGTGGGCCAGCGGGGTGAGGAGCGACGCGGCCTCGGGCAGCGTGCACAGCCGTACGGCCAGGATCTCCGACGCCTGCAGGGTGAACTGGTCGAGGTCGGTGCTGGCTATTCGTCCGCCGTCGAAGATGAGCTCGAGGGCGTCCTCCCAGCCCAGGTACGGCGGCATCCAGTCGGCGACCAGCATCGGGCCGATCAACCGGTCCACCCCGAGCTCCTCCTGCACCTCCCGAGCGGCCCCGAGGCGGGGCGGCTCGCCCGGCTCCACCACGCCGCCCGGCAGCTCCCAGTCACGTTTGAACTGTGTGTCGCAGAGCAGGATGCGGTCGTGCTCGTCGCGGATCAGGACGTGGGCGATGAGTCGCTTGCGTGGCAGGGCAGAGTTCATCACGCCGGAGAACCCGTGGGTGCCCCCGACCACGTCGCCGGCGAGACGGCCGTACAGGACGAGGTCGTCGGGCCTCCCGGCCGCCGTCACGGCCTGCCGGCGCCGACCCTCCCAGCGGAAGCCCGCCCGGAGGACGGCACGACCGACCCGGGTGTCGCGGGCCGGGACCCAGACCTCGAGCCGCCGAAGCCCGCCGTGCGCCAGCTGGTCCTCGGCCAGCACACTCAGCGCGCTCTCCAGCTGCTGATGGTCGGGGGCGCCGCGCCACGTGAGGGTGGCGACCCCGTCTCCGGCCCCGGTCAGCTGCAGACTGACCGGGCTCACGGCCCGACGGTCACGGGGTCGTGTCCTTCCCGGTGGCCTTTCGCGCGGCCGACTCCAGGTCGTCGGTGGCCTCCGACGCCGCCTTCTTGGCCGTCCGGGCCGCCTTCCTCACCGAGCGGGCGGCCTTCTTCTGAGCGGGTGCCGTGGTGGCGGGTGCCTTCTTGGCGGCCTCCTTGGTGGCGGGTGCCTTCTTGGCCGCGGTCTTGGCCGGGGTCTTCTTGGCGGGTGCCTTCTTCGCCGGTTCCTCGACGGCCGGGCTAGTCTCCGCCTCCGCGATGCTCGCGGTCTTGGCCGGGGCCTCAGTGACGCTCGCGGTCTTGGCCGGGGCTACGGGCTCCACGGCCTGCTTCCCGGTCTCGACCTGGGCGGGCTCGGCCTGACCCTCGGCGACGGCCGTCCCGAAGCGCAGCCAGACCGCACCCAGGGGCGGGATCGTGACCGAGCCGGAGGCGTCGAAGCCGTTCGAGGGCACCGCCGTCGCCGTCACCTGACCGAGGTTGCCGAACGTCCCGGTGCCGTCGTAGACCTCCGCGTCGGTGTTGAGGATCTCGGTCCAGGCCCCCTCGGCTGGCAGCCCGGTCCGGTAGTCCGGTCGGGGCTCGGAGGAGAAGTTGATCAGGCAGGCCACCATCTGACCCGCGCCGTCGTAGCGCACAAACGAGAAGACGTTGCCGCCCTGGTCGTCGGCGTTGATCCAGGCGAAGCCGGCCGGATCGGTGTCCAGCTTCCACAGGGCGGGGTGCTCGCGGTAGACCGCGTTCAGGTCCTTGACCAGCCGCTGCAGACCACGGTGACCCCAGTCCGCGCTCTGGTCCCAGTCCAGGCTCCGGGTCTCGGCGAACTCGCGCCGCTGGGCGAACTCGGTGCCCATGAAGAGCAGCTTCTTGCCCGGGTGGCACCACATGAAGGCGTAGAACGCCCGCAGGGTGCCGAACTTGCGCCACTCGTCCTGCGGCGCCCGCTCGAACATCGAGCCCTTGCCGTGCACGACCTCGTCGTGGCTGATGGGAAGGATGAAGTTCTCGGAGTAGGCGTACGCCATCGCGAAGGTCATCTCGTGGTGGTGGTACTGCCGGTTGACCGGCTCGCGGCCCAGGTAGCGCAGCGAATCGTTCATCCAGCCCATGTTCCACTTCAAGCCGAAGCCCAGGCCGCCGAACTCGGTGCTGCGGGTGACGCCGGGCCAGGAGGTGGACTCCTCGGCGATCATCATCGTCCCGGGCTCCCGGGCGTAGTTGTGGGTGTTGACCCGCTTCAGCAGCTCAACGGCTTCGAGGTTCTCGTTGCCGCCGTAGATGTTGGGGATCCACTCACCCTCCTTGCGGGAGTAGTCCAGGTAGAGCATGGAGGCCACGCCGTCGACCCGGAGCCCGTCGATGTGGTACTCGTGCAGCCAGTAGTAAGCGTTGGAGATGAGGAAGCTCTGCACCTCGTTGCGACCGAAGTTGAAGATGTAGGAGCCCCAGTCGGGGTGCCAGCCCAGGCGCGGGTCGTCGTGCTCGTACAGCGCGGTTCCGTCGAACCGCTGCAGCGCCCACGGGTCGGTGGCGAAGTGTCCGGGCACCCAGTCCACGATGACCCCGATACCGGCCTGGTGCAGCTTGTCCACGAGGTAGCGGAACTCGTCGGGGGAGCCGAACTTGCTCATCGGGGCGAAGTAGCCGGTCACGTGGTAGCCCCACGAGCCTTCGAACGGGTGCTGGGCCACGGGCATGAACTCCACGTGGGTGTAGCCCTGCCAGCTCACGTAATCGACGAGCTGGTCGGCCAGCTCGAGGTAGGTCAGACCCTTGCGCCAGGAGCCGATGTGCACCTCGTAGATGCTCATCGCCTCGGCGTGCTGCTTCTTCTCGCCCCGGAACCACATCCACTGGTCGTCGTTCCAGGTGTACTGGCTCTCGTAGACGATGGAGGCGGTGCTCGGCGCCGCCTCGCAGAACCGGGCCATCGGGTCGGCCTTGGTGCGCCAGACCCCGTCGGACCCCAGCACCTCGAACTTGTAGAGGTTGCCGGTGCCCACCCCCTCCCGGAACAGGGCCCAGACGCCCGATCCCGGGACCAGGGTCATGTAGGCGTCGTCGCCGTTCCAGTAGTTGAAGTCCCCGACCAGGCGTACGGCCTGGGCGTTCGGGGCCCAGACGGCGAACCGGGTGCCGTGCAGGGTGCCTCGCTCGGAGTCCTCGACGGTGGCCGCGACGGCGCCCAGGCGCTTCCAGCTCTCCGTGTCGTGGCCCGCGTGGAACCCGCTGAGGTCCCAACCGGTCAGACCGCCGCTCAGATCGTAAGCCATAGTGCTACTCCTTCACCTGATGCTGATCAGTCTCGTGTTGGGCAGGCGACGAAGGGGTCTTCGTCCCTGCGGTGCCTTGCTCCTCAGCGGGCGACCCGTCGCCCGCTGCCGCCAGGGCCGCGATCGCCCCCAGCGGGATGCTGACCCAGTCGGGTCGGTTCCGCACCTCGTAGACCACCTCGTACGCGGCCTTGTCCGCCTCGTACGCGCGCAGCGTGGCCTCGTCGGCGGCGGCGAGGCCGCCCCCGGCGTAGCCCCGCAGGAAGGCGTCCCGGCACGCGACTGCCCAGGTCGCGCTGCGCGGGCCCGGGACGCTGGCGGCGGCGTAGTCGAAGGACCGCAGCATGCCGGCGATATCACGCCAGACGCTGTCGGGCTCGGCCCGCTCGGCCAGGGTCTTGGCCGGCTCACCCTCGAAGTCGATGATCTTCCAGCCGGTCGGGGTGTGCAGGGTCTGACCGAGGTGGAAGTCGCCGTGCACCCGCTGGGTCTCCAACGTGGCGGGCGCGAGTCGGGCGAACACCGCCTCGAGGCCGGAGCGGTAGGCCGCCAGGGCGGGCGCGGCGGCCGTGGCCCGGTCCAGCCGGGCCGTCATCGTCGTGGCCAGGTCCGACCCGTCCTGGCCGGCCCGGGGGAACGAGGCCCGCAGAGCGTGGTGGGTCTCGGCCAGCGCCGTGCCGAGCGCCGCCGCCTCCGGGGCGAAGTCAGTGCCCTCGGCCAGCGTCGAGAGGGCGAGCTCCCAGCCGTCCCGGGCGTCGGCCAGCTTCTCGACGACCATGGCCAGGTCCGCCGCCCGGGTCACCCCGCCGGCGACCCAGCTGCCCTCGACCCAGCCGAAGATCCCGGCGACGTCGGCCACGCCGGCCCGGTTGAGGGCGTCGTGCACCTCGATGTCGAGGTTGCGACCCAGCTCGAGGCGCCGGAACAGCTTGATCATGGCCACGTCGCCGAGCATCACCGAGGTGTTGCTCTGCTGGCCGGTGAACACCTGGGGCGTCAGGTCGGTGGACAGACCGGTCGCGTCGGTGAGGTGGAAGCGGTAAGCGCCCGAGACGCCCTCCCGCTCGCGCTCCCCGAGCAGAGCCGCCACCACCACCCGGCAGGCCTCGGGGTCCTGGGCGGCGTCGTAGGCCACGTAGGCCCCGAACCCGGGGTCGCTGCCCCGGCTGATCTCGGCGTCGGCCAGGGCGTCCTCGGCGGCGCCGCGGTAGGAGACCGCGAGCTGGTAGTACTCGTGGGTGTCCTCGCCCTCGTAGGCGACCTCGGCTACCTCGAAACGGACGGCGGGGCTGTCCCCTGGACCGCCGAGCCAGGGCAGCGGGGTGACCGAGACGAGCTCGGCCCGTCGCCCCTTGCCCGCGAACCAGCGGGACCCGGTCAGGTAGTCGGTGAGGCTCGCGAAGGAGTGCGACACGCTCACTCCACCGGGGTCGCGGACGTCGTCCCGCCGCGGGACCCGAACCGGACCAGGGTGAGGACGTGGGCCGGGTCGTCAAGGGTCAGACGGACGAAGGCGTGCTGGCCCCAGCGCCAGGTCTGGCCGGTGATCTCGTCGTGGACCAGGAAGACGTCCGGTGCCTCGAGGCCCAGCACCTCCATGTCGAGGTGGATCTCGGACTCGGCGACGTGGTGCGGGTCGAGGTTGACGACCACGATGACCACGTCGTCGCCGTCTCGCTTGGAGTAGACGATCACGTTCTCGTTGCCGGCGGTGTGGAAGTGCAGGGTGCGCAGCTGCTGCAGGGCCCGGTGGGCACGCCGCACCTCGTTCAGCCGGCCCAGCAGCAGGGTAAGGCTCTCCCCGCTCTCCTCCGCGGCCTTCCAGTCGCGCGGCCGGTACTGGAACTTCTCCGAGTTGAGGTACTCCTCCCGGCCCGGCGCCAGTCCGGCGCCCTCGAACAGCTCGAAGCCGGCGTACACCCCCCAGAGCGGGGACCGGGTCGCGGCCAGCACGGC
>JBBQAB010000180.1:0-3099 GCA_038198385.1 Propionibacteriales bacterium | reverse complement strand
TCGTCCTGGAAGCCCAGGCGCTGCAGGACTCCGGCCATGGCGACCGCCCGGGCCCGTGGCCCGCCGTCGCTGATCTTCAGAGCGACCCCACGGCCGTCGGGCAGGCCCACGGCGTAGACCGCCTCGGCTCCGGCCTTGGCGATCAGTCCGGGGATCGCCCGGTGCAGAGCCCGCTCGTCGCGGCGGGTCCCCGAGACGTACTCGGGGTGGGACCGGATCGCCTGCGCCACGGTGTGCTCGGGACCGCCGGTGGCGGCGGCCACCCGGCCGAACGCCTTGGCCAGGCTGTAGAGGGAGATCGCGAAGAGCGGTGCCCCGCAGCCGTCCACGGCCAGGTTGGTGGCCTGCTCGCCGGCCAGGTCGTCGATCGCGGCCAGGATGGCCAGCTGGGTGGGGTGGTCCGGGTCGCGGTAGGTGCTCGTGTCGCCGCCCAGGGCCACGGTGGTGGCCAGCATCCCGGCGTGCTTGCCCGAGCAGTTCATCATCACCGGCTGCTCCTCCCCGCCCGCCCGGATCACCGCGTTCCGTGCCTCCTCGTCCAGTGGCCAGTCGGGCGGGGTCTGCAGCGCCGACTCGTCGAGGCCGGCCCCGGCGAGGACCTGCCGGACCGCAGCCAGGTGCAGGGGCTCACCGGAGTGCGAGGCGCAGACCACGGCGAGCTGCTCGTGGTCCAGAACCAGGCCGGCGCGCAGCATGCCCACGGCCTGCAGCGGTTTGCTCGCGCTCCGGGGGTACATCGGGGCGAAGTCGGCCCCGACCGAGGCGGACAGGCGACCGTCGGGCTCGGTGACCACCACACGGCCCCGGTGGACGCTCTCGACGAAGCCGTTGCGGATGACCTCGACCAGGACGGGGTCGGACTCGAAGGGACTGTTCACGTCCCCGACCCTATGCCGCGCCGGGCCCCGACGACCCCCGACTCCGCCCCCGGCGAACAGTCCGGTTACGTGTTCGGCCGAGGGGCCCGCCGACCCCTAGGCTCAGGGGGTGAACTGGGACGACTACGACGCTGCACTCTTCGACCTCGACGGAGTGCTCACCCCTACGGCTGAGGTCCACATGCGGGCCTGGCAACGGCTCTTCATCGACTTTCTCGCCTCGCGCGGGATCGCCGAGCCGTACCAGCAGAGTGACTACTTCGACTACATCGACGGGAAGCCCCGCTACGACGGGGTCCGCTCGTTCCTCACCTCTCGCGGGGTGACCATGGCCGACGGCGACCCGGCCGACGGTCCCGGCGTGCAGACCGTCTGCGGGCTGGGCAACCGCAAGAACGCCTTCTTCGCCGCCGTGCTGGCCGACGAGGGCGTCAAGGCCTACCCGGGCTCGGTTGCGCTGCTGGACCACCTGGCCGGACGGGGCACCAGGGTCGCGGTGGTCTCGTCCTCGCGCAACGCTCCCGCCGTGCTGAAGGCCGCCGGGCTCGACGACCGCTTCACCGTGGTCGTCGACGGAGAGGTCGCCGAGGGGCTCGGCCTGGCCGGCAAGCCGTCACCGGAGACCTTTGCGTACGCCGCCGAGCAGCTCGGGGTCAGTGTCGAGCGTTCCGTCGTGCTGGAGGACGCCCTGTCCGGGGTGGCCGCGGGTCACGCCGGCGGCTTTGGGCTGACCGTCGGGGTGGACCGGGGTGTGGGGGCCGACCGGTTGACCGAGTCCGGCGCCGACGTGGTGGTCTCCGATCTCGACGAGCTGGTGACCCGATGAGGGGCACCCACGGCGACGATCCGATGCAGGTCCGCGACCCGCTGGACCGGATCCGGTTCCCGGTGCAGGAGTGGAAGCTCACCGAGACGCACTACGACGCCGCCGACCTGGGGGTGACCGAGACCCTGTTCGCCACCGGCAACGGCTACCTGGGCTTGCGGGGCAACGTCGAGGAGGGGCGGGAGACCCACACCCACGGAACCTTCATCAACGGTTTCCACGAGACCTGGCCGATCCGGCACGCCGAGGAGGCCTTCGGCTTCGCCCGGGTGGGCCAGACGATCGTGAACGTCCCGGACAACAAGACGATGAAGCTCTACGTCGACGACGAGCCCCTGCTGCTGTCGGTGGCCGACCTGGACCTCTACGACCGCACCCTGGACTTCCGCGACGGGATGCTGCGTCGCGAGCTGGTCTGGCGTACGCCGGGCGGCAAGCGGGTCCTGGTCAGCTCCAGCCGGATGGTGTCGTTCACCCAGCGGCACCTGGCCATCATGACCATCGAGGTGACCATGCTGGACGACGAGGCACCGGTCATCATCAGCTCCCAGACCCTGAACCGCCAGGACGGCCGCGACGAGTACTACGTCAGGTCCGCGGCGATGGGGGCCGGGGTCGACCCGCGCCAGGCCGAGTCCTTCGAGCAGCGGGTGCTGGAGCCGCAGAGCCACTGGTCCGGCGACGACCGGATCATCCTCGGCTACCGCTGCGCGAACTCCAAGATGACCCTCGCGGTCGCCGCGGACCACGTCATCACGACCGAGAACGACCACAGTGCCCACCTCAGCGCGGACGAGGACACCGGGAAGATGGTCTACCGGGTGTGGGCCAAGAAGAACCAGCCCATCAAGGTCGTCAAGACGGTGGCCTACCACACCTCCCGCGGGGTGCCGGCGCGCGAGCTGACCGACCGGTGCCGTCGCACGCTGGACCGCGTACGCCAGCACGGGATCCAGGCCGAGTACGACGCCCAGCGTCGCTGGCTGGACGCTTTCTGGAAGCGCTCCGACGTCGTGGTCCGGGGTCGTCCCGCGGTGCAGCAGGCGGTGCGGTGGAACCTGTTCCAGGTCGCCCAGGCCACCGCCCGGGCCGAGCAGTCCGGGGTGCCGGCCAAGGGGGTGACCGGGTCGGGCTACGGCGGGCACTACTTCTGGGACACCGAGATCTACGTGCTGCCCTTCCTGACCTACACCTCGCCACCGATGGCGCGCAGTGCGCTCCGCTTCCGCTACAACATGCTGGACGCGGCCCGTCGGCGTGCCCAGGACTTGGCCCAGAGCGGGGCGCTGTTCCCGTGGCGGACCGTGAACGGGGAGGAGGCCTCGGCCTACTACGCCGCCGGCACCGCCCAGTACCACATCGACGCCGACATCTCCTACGCCCTCTGCAAGTACG
>JBBQAB010000179.1:0-3910 GCA_038198385.1 Propionibacteriales bacterium | reverse complement strand
CCACCCGCCACGACGACCTCGGCGGCCGGGTCGGCAGGTCGCTCTGACCCCCTGAGGTCGCGCGTCGGTCCCCGGTCTCGCCGGGGACCGGCGCCGCATCGGCCTGCCGGCTCGGGGGAGCACGGCTCGACCCCGTCCGGACCGGCCACCGCCGGCTCCGGTCGCGAAAGGACCGACCGTGAAGTCTGTTGCCGACCTGGGTGACCTCCGGGGCAAGCGGGTGATCGTCCGCTGTGACCTCAACGTGCCGCTGGACGGTGGCACCATCACCGACGACGGGCGCATCCGCGCGTCACTGCCCACCCTGAACCAGCTCCGGCACGCCGGCGCCAAGGTCGTCGTGCTGGCGCACCTCGGCCGCCCCAAGGGCGAGGTCAACCCGAAGTACTCGCTGGCCCCTGCCGCCGCCCGGCTCGCCGAGCTGCTCGGCACCGAGGTCGCGCTGGCCTCCGACGTCGTCGGCGAGTCCGCCCAGGCCACCGTCGCCGCGCTGACCGACGGTGAGGTGGCGATGCTGGAGAACGTGCGCTACGAGCCGGGCGAGGAGTCCAAGGACGCAGCCGTACGCGGGGCCCTGGCCGACCGCTACGCCACGCTGGGTGACGTGTTCGTCTCCGACGGCTTCGGCGTCGTGCACCGCAAGCAGGCCTCCGTCTACGACGTGGCCCAGCGGCTGCCCAACGCCGGCGGTGGACTGGTGAAGGCCGAGGTCGAGGTGCTCCAGCGCCTCACCCAGGACCCGGCCCGGCCGTACGTGGTGGTCCTCGGCGGCGCCAAGGTCTCCGACAAGCTGGCCGTCATCGCCAACCTGATGAACACCGCCGACACCCTGGTCATCGGGGGTGGGATGGTCTTCACCTTCCTTGCCGCCCAGGGTCACGAGGTCGGGCTCAGCCTGCTCGAGGCCGACCAGATCGACACGGTCAAGGGCTACCTGGACCAGGCGGCGGCGAGCGGCAAACAGATTCTGCTGCCCACCGACATCGTGGTGGCTCCGGAGTTCAAGGCCGACTCCCCGCCGACCGTGGTGGCCGCGGAGGCGATCCCGGCCGACCAGATCGGTCTCGACATCGGGCCCGACTCGGCCCAGGCCTTCGCGGCGGTCATCGCCGCTGCCAAGACCGTCTTCTGGAACGGCCCGATGGGGGTCGCCGAGTGGGCGTCCTTTGCTGGCGGCACCCGGGCCGTGGCCCGGGCGCTGACCGAGGTCGACGGCCTGTCGGTCGTCGGCGGCGGCGACTCCGCCGCGGCCGTTCGCGACCTCGGCTTCGCTGACGACGCGTTCGGTCACATCTCCACTGGCGGCGGCGCCAGCCTGGAATACCTGGAAGGCAAGACCCTGCCGGGGCTTGCCGTACTCGAAGAGAACTGAGGAACGCTCGTGGCACGCAAGCCCTTGATGGCCGGCAACTGGAAGATGAACCTCAACCACGTCGAGGCCGTCGGTCTCGTGCAGAAGCTCGCCTGGACCCTCGACGACAAGCGGCACGACCCGGCCAGGTCGGAGGTCGTCGTCCTGGTTCCGTTCACCGATCTGCGTACGGTGCAGACCCTCGTCGAGGGCGACCGGCTGAAGCTGGGTTACGGCGCCCAGGACGTGTCGGCCAACGATGCGGGCGCCTACACCGGCGAGATCTCGGTCGAGATGCTGGCCAAGCTCAACTGCGGCTACGTCGCGGTCGGCCACTCCGAGCGCCGTGAGTACCACCACGAGGACGACGCCCTGGTCAACGCCAAGGCCAAGAAGGCGCTCTCCGGCGGGGTCGTCCCGATTATCTGCGTCGGTGAGGGTCTCGACGTTCGCAAGGCCGGCGACCAGGTCCTCTACACCGTGGCCCAGGTCGACGGCGCGCTGGCCGACCTGACCGCCGAGCAGGTCGCCTCCCTGGTGATCGCCTACGAGCCCGTCTGGGCCATCGGGACCGGCGAGGTCGCCACCCCCGAGGACGCTCAGGAGGTGTGCGGCGCCGTCCGCTCCCGGGTCGCCGAGCTCTACGACGGGTCGGTCGCCGACGCGGTCCGCGTGCTCTACGGCGGCTCGGTGAAGTCCGGCAACGTCGCCACGATCATGGCCCAGCCTGACGTGGACGGCTGCCTCGTCGGCGGGGCGAGCCTCCTGGTGGACGAGTTCTCCGCCATCTCCCGGTTCTACGACCTGCCTGCGGTCTGAGCCGGTCTTTCCGCATACCCGTGCTCCTGAGTTAGGCTACGTCCGTGATTTTCCTCCCCGTACCGCTGATGACGGTGCCGATCATGATCTTCTCGATCCTGCTCACCGTCACCAGCGTCGCGTTGGCTCTTTTCGTGCTGATGCACAAGGGTCGCGGTGGCGGGTTGTCCGACCTCTTCGGCGGCGGCATCTCCTCCTCCATGGGCGGGTCGTCGGTGGCTGAGCGCAACCTGGACCGGTTGACCATCATCATCGGCGTGGTCTGGCTCGCGGCCATCGTGGCCCTGGGCCTGCTGTACAAGCTCAGCGCCTGAGGGCGCCCCCCGATGCCCGAGCGGCACCCGACAGACCAATGAGGGAGAAGTAACGTGGCTGGTGGCAGTGCTATCCGTGGCAGCCGAGTGGGCGCAGGCCCGATGGGGGAGGCGGAGCGCGGTGACGCGGCTCCCCGCCTGTACGTCTCCTACTTCTGCGCGCACGCGCACGAGACGCGGCCTGCGTTCGCGGCGGACGCGGCGATCCCGGCCACCTGGGACTGCCCCCGCTGCGGTCTCCCGGCCAACCTGGACTCCGACAACCCGCCGCCGAAGCCGCGGACCGAGCCCTACAAGACGCACCTGGCCTACGTCAAGGAGCGTCGTTCGGAGTCCGAGGCGGCCGATATCCTGAGCGAGGCGCTGCAGGCGCTCCGGGACCGGCGCGCCCGGGGCGACGTCATCTACTGACGGACCCCTCTCTCTGTTGCCCCCGAAGCCCGCGTCCCCTCCGGTGGACGCGGGCTTTGTCGTTCCCGCTGACGTGGGGGAGCGGGGCGGCCAGCCGCCTCAGATGACGCCGTGCGGAGCCAGGTCGGTCGGCAGCTCGGAGGCAGCGTCGGTGTCCATCAGCCAGAGGGTGCGCTGGGCGCCGGACACCCCGGCGGCGGGTACCTGGACGGGACCGGCCCCCATCAGGGCCATCCGGGCTGCCGCGGCCTTGTCGGTCCCGCTGACCACGAACCAGACCTCGCGGGAGCGGTTGATCGCCGCCAGGGTCAGGCTGGTCCGCTCCGGCGGCGGCTTGGGCGAGGACCGGACCGCGATCACGTTCCCCTCGGCGTAGGAGGACGGGTGCTCGGGGAAGAGCGACGCGACGTGCCCGTCGGGGCCCATCCCGAGCAGACAGATGTCGAAGACAGTGTCGCCGAGCTCGGTCTGGTAGCTCGTCGCCGCATCGTCGAGGCTGAGGCCACTCTCGGTGGCCGGCATCTCGTGGGTCCGCTGCCGGTCCAGGGGAAGCGGCCCGGCCAGCAGGTCGAGGGCCTGCTTGGCGTTCCGGTCGCCGTCGTCGGCGGAGACGAAGCGCTCGTCCCCCCACCACAGGTCGACCCGGGACCAGTCGACGGCTGACGCCGACCCCTCGACGGCGAGGCGGCCGTACGCCTTGGTCGCGATCCGGCCTCCGGTCAGGGCCACCGACGGGGTGCCCCCCGCCCGCTGCAGCTCGGCCAGCCGGGCGGCTAGCCGGGTGGCCAGCGCCTCGGCCACGCTGTCCGCGTCCGGGTGCACCAGGATCTCGGGGGTTGGCCCGCTCTCATCACTCATCTCTGCTCCTTCTCAGTCACCGAGGACCGCCGGCCGGTGGGCCGACGGTCCTCGGGACTACCTACGGTGCACGTCGACGCCGGCGGGCGCCGACCTCTCAGACGTCGGTGCTCTTCTCCGGGTCGGCACCAGCGCCCGGGCTCGGCTTGCCCTGCTT
>JBBQAB010000178.1:0-2211 GCA_038198385.1 Propionibacteriales bacterium | reverse complement strand
CCCGGGCTGCCAGTGACGCTGATGGCCAAGTTCTCGGCGGCCGAACCGGCCACGCGAGCGATGATCAGCGCTCTGGGTCACTACCAGCGAGAGGTGCGGTTCTATGAGAGGTTGTCGGAACGCACACCGGTGGCCAAGCCGCATTGTTACTACTCTCACTTTGATCCCGAGACGGGTTCCGCGCTCCTCCTGCTCGAGGATCTGGCCAGCGCTGACAACGGCAGCAGTATGGCGGGATGTTCAGTGGAGGAGGTGTCCCGAGTGCTGCTTTCCCTAGCCGTGTTACACGCCAGGTGGTGGGAGTCGGCGGATCTGGCGAATGCCTCGTGGCTGCGTCTGACGTCACTGGTCGCCCCCGGGCTGATGGCTGAAGCGTTCACCCAGGGCTGGCCGTCCTTTCTGCTGAAGCTGAGCATCCCGGTGACCTCCCAGATCAGCGAGATGGGTGGTTGGATCCAACAGAACCTGCACGCGGCTGCAACGACGTTATTCGATTCTGGCCCTCGCACACTGATTCATAACGACGTCCAAGCGGACAACGTGTTCTTCGCCAAGCTGGACCGCGAAGTGGTATTCATCGACTGGCAGATGGTGACCTACGCCCGCTGCGTCATTGACGTTGCCGGCTGGGTCCGCGGGCAGCTGGAGCCACACGCACGTCGAACCGTCGAGCCCCAGCTCCTGCGGCTCTATCACGAGGCGCTCGTCGCGAACGGTGTCTGCGACTACGCATTCGAACAGTGCAGGTCTGACTACCAGCTGGCTACCGTTCTCGCACCCGCCCGACTTGCGTGTGCAGTCGGATTTTCTAAGGGGCTCCAGGCACATCAGGGAGCATTCTGGGACGCCTTGCTCCTTCGCTACCCCGACTGATCCGGCCCGGCAGTCGACGACAGACCTCCGTTACGCTCGACAACCGGGAAAGGGATGCGTCGCCCAGACGCGAGCGAGCCTCACGTCCGCGGCTGCTTGCCGCGACAGCACGGGCAGCACACCTGGGTCAGCCGGAGACGTACTCGGTGAGGCGGTCGCGTTCGAACTGGAGCTCGGAGATCTGTGACTTCACCAGGTCACCGATGCTGACGATGCCCATCAGTTCCGTGGCCTCGTCCAGGACGGGCAGGTGCCGGATGCGCCGCTCAGTCATCGTCGCCATCACCGATTCCACGGAGTCGCTGGCCGAGCAGCTGAGGACCTCGGTCGTCATGATCTCGGACACCCGTTGGTCGAGCAGGCGCGCGCCGTCGGCGAGTCTTCGGATCACGTCCCGCTCGGAAACGATGCCGGTCAGGGTCCGCCCGCCCACGGAGACCACCACCGCGCCCAGGTTGTGTTCCTTCAGCAGCGACACCAGGTCACTCACTGAGGCGTCGGGACCGATAAGGATGACGTCGTCGCCCTTGCTGCGGAGAATGTCGCCGATTCGCATAGCCGCCTCCTGAGTTGACAGTAGCGCGATCGGGACCGATCGTGCTCGTCGGCCGGGCAAAACCGGTGACGAGGCCACCCCGCCGCGTGTCCCCAGGGACTGGCACGCGCTCAGCAAGGTCAGGAGCAGCAGGGTGCTCCGGCTGGCCCACACCCGGACACCGCCTGGCAGCGCAACGACTGCGCCTGCGCAATGGTATGGCCCAGACTGTCGTCATGCTGGCGATCATCGCGGAGTCGGTAGCCCCGACCCGTAACGTGCTGACCATGCCGCTTTGCCGTACGTCGTACGGGTCGGTGAACGGAGCAATGCCGGAGGTGGGGTGTCACTCCTTGCGAGGCGGGCTGGACCTGTCGGCGGGGTCGGCCTCTGAGCCGGCCGAGGGATCGGAGCCCAGACTGTGAGCATCGGCGTCCGGGCCCGGCCTGCGATCCGTTCGCCTCGCCTGGGACTGCTGGCGCTGTCCCTGCTGGTGGGGGTCGGCGCGGGGCTAGGCGCGGTGGGCTTCCGGTTCATGATCGAGGGCCTGTCCCGTCTGTTCACCGGCTACGTCGACTACGCCGCCGTGCCGGGCAGTCCGCACGGATCACTTCCCGGTGTCGGCCGGTGGTTTGTGGTGGCGACCCCGGTGGTCGCCGGTCTGCTCTACGGGCCCCTTGTCTACCGCTTCGCCCGAGAGGCGCGCGGACACGGTGTTCCCGAGGTCATGCTGGCGGTGGCGCGGAACGGCGGGCGGAGCCGGGCGCAGGTGGCGGTGGTCAAGGCCCTCGCCAGTGCGCTGT
>JBBQAB010000177.1:0-3356 GCA_038198385.1 Propionibacteriales bacterium | reverse complement strand
TCGCTGGCTGGATGATGCTCGGTCTCGCGATCGGATGGCACCTCAAGCGAGTCGCGAGCAACCAGAAGGAGTCCCCGCGCGTTACCCGAGCACAACAGATGCTCGCGGCCGCCGGCACCACCCCACCGCACGATCCGCTAGCACGAAGGGCACGGCCATGACCCAGACGCCCCGGGGCCAGATCGAACCGTCATCCCGGGGCCAGATCGACTTGACATTGCCACCGCGGCGTTGCGGACACGGAGTTTCGCGTTCAGGTCGTGGGCTCGTGTCCCGGCGGCCGGGGCCGGTCCCGGACCTTCGTCCGGGTCGCGCCGCCGGCGGCCTGGATCCGCCGGCCGGTCGAAGCGATCCGGCGGACCGCTTTCGCCAACAGGCCGGAGTTGGTCGGATAGGCCGTGCGCCGGGATGACGGTGGTGTCGACCCGGACCCGGCTGGTCCGCAGCAGCTTCGCCTCGGCCGCTTTCGCCAGCAGGGCCTCGTTCAACCCGTCGACCGCCGCCGACCCGCAGCGGGTGGTCAGCTTCATCAACGTCGTCGGATGCGGAACCCGCTGGTCGATCCCGATCCGGCAGAACTGCCGCCACGTAATCGAGTCCGAGACTTCCCGGCACAACGACTCGTACCCGAGCCGGTACCGGAACGTCAAGAACATCAACCGCAGACACGTCTCCATCGGCGTCGACGGCCGACCCAACCGGGGGTCGAAGAACGGCACGAACGGGGTGAAGAACACCGGGTCGTCCAACAACGCGTCCACTCGGGCCAGCTCGACCGGCAACCGGCGCAGCTCATCGGGCAGGATCGACTCCCACAACGTCGGCTGATCACCTACAGTACGAAACATGAATGGTCTCAATCCCTTCTAGTCCAAGGGTTTGAGACCATTCTGCCTTGTCAGAGCCAACTTCCACGGCTCAACACGCTCCGACTTATTCAGGTCGAAGTAGCTAAGCTAGCTAGTGCACCAAGGTTGCTATTGGTCAGGTTCTGCACGTTGCTGCCAGCGCCGTTCGTGACGACCGCCAGCAGGGCGACGCCCGAGCTGGGCGCGAACATCGGGTCGGGGAAGTCCCGGCGTAGACGGTTGGTGGCTCGGATGCCACGGTGGCGCGCTCGTCCAGCCGCAACCACACCGGGACGGCCCCCGATGGGGAGGGTCCCACTGGCCCCCGGTCAGTCCGTAGGCTGATACTTCGCCGTGAGATCCCAAGATGATAAGGAGTCAAAGTGCGCTTCGCCGCCCGTGACGCCGCTCAAGGCCGCCGCCCATTGATGGCCGGCCGAGGAGGTAGCACGACCTCAGGTGTTCTGGGTGGCGTCGGACTGATCGCGTTCGTCGACGAGACCGTGTTCCATCAGCTCCTGCACTGGCATCACTTCTACGACAAGTCAACAGCCGCGGCAGGGTTGGTCTCGGACGGACTGTTCCACGCCCTCGGCTTCTTCGCCCTCGTGTCATCGTTGTTCCTGTTCGCTGATCTTCGCCGTAACCGGGGGCTGTGGTGGTCGCGGTGGTGGGGCGGGGTGTCGCTGGGCGCCGGTGGCTTCCAGCTCTACGACGGGGTCGTCCAGCACAAGTTGCTCGGCGTGCACCAGATCCGTTACGGCGTCGACCTCATGCCTTACGACCTCGTCTGGAACATCGCCGGCGGCCTCATGATCGGTATCGGGTTCGGGTTAACCGCCCGCACCCGCCGGGGAGGGGCCAGCACCGGTGGGTGATCTGTACGGTCCGGACGTTCAACTCCTTGCCGTGGTGGCTCGCTCCTGTTACTGGACGGCATCATCGGCTACGGCTGACTGGTTGCCGTCACACACCGCGCGGGTGGCCGAAGCGTCGTAGTTTGACGTGGCTGTGCGGCACTCTCGTGGTGGCCGCTACGGGCGGCGGTCTGCTGGCGGTAGGCGCTGACACCGGCGCAGGAGCGGCATCAAGCCTGGGGCGCTTCACGACCCCCCGCTCGACGTGGATACGGCGCACGCCGCCGTCAGCGTCATGGTCATGTACGGCGGCGGCGACGTGACACTCTTGGTGTTGCTCGGCGCCGGCTGGGACCGCGTCACGGGGCCGAGACGGGGTCGCAAGGGAATGGTGGTGTCTGCGTGATGACGAAGCGTCCTGATCAATTTCTGTTGTGGCTAGCCGAAGTCGGGGGTTTGGCTTGATGGATTCGCACAATGTCAGGCCAGCGGGCACGTTGTTCTTCATCGGGACGGCAACGACGTTGATCCGCTACGGCGAGCTGACCCTCTTGACCGACCCGAACTTCCTGCACCGGGGTCAACGCGCCTACCTCGGGTGGGGCCTGACCGCGAAGCGGCTCACCGAGCCGGCCTTCTCGGTGGGACAGCTGCCGCGGATTGACGCCGTCCTGCTGTCGCATCTGCATGGTGATCACTGGGACCGGAACGCCCAGCGCGGTCTGGATCACGACACGATGATCATCACAACACCGCACGCGGCCAAGCGGCTGCAGTGGCGCGGATTCTCTCGCTCCCTCGGGTTGCGGACCTGGGGCAGCCAGGACCTGGTCCGGGGTGCTAATCGGGTGCGGATTACCTCGATGCCGGGTCGGCACGCGCCACTACCGGTACAGCGTCTGTTGCCACCGGTAATGGGTTCCATGCTCGAGTTCGGACCGATCGTCGGCCCACCGCGGCTGCGGGTCTACCTCAGCGGTGACACGCTGCTGATCGAGGAGCTGCAGGAGATCCCGCAGCGCTATCCCGAAATCGACGCCGCCGTGCTGCACCTGGGTGGTACGCGGCTTCCCGGTGGGTTGATGGTCACCATGGACGCGGTCCAAGGAGCTGACCTGATGCAGCTGCTGATCCCCGGAATGACGATTCCGGTGCACTTCGACGACTACTCGCTGTTCAGATCACCGCTGGCCGAGTTCCGGGCCGAGGTCACCCGACGCGGTCTAGTCGACCAGGTCCGGTTCGTCGAACGAGGCGACACCGTCGCGCTGAACTCGATGCCCTCAACCCTAAGGGAGCCTGAAACGGGCTCCGGCAGCGATTGCTGATGGCCGGATGGCTGCCCACTTGAGTGCTCAGCCACCCTTGCTGGCGGAGTCGCCAACCAGGTGTGGAGTGTGCGCGTCAAGGGGCGGCTCGCGGTCGGTCGTCTCGGTGCCCGGAGCAACGCTGATGATGCTGGCCCGGTCAGGAAAGATGCCGACGACGTCGGTGTGGATCTCCCGGTTCAGGCGTTCGTTGGGGTTGTTGGACCAGATCTGGCGCTAGATCTCCTTCGGGGACGTGGTGAACGCGACGATGTCGGCCCGGGCGGTGTCGAGGTGGACGGCTACCGCGGGGAGCTTCGGCCAGCGCGTCGAGGATCCGGTCG
>JBBQAB010000176.1:0-3352 GCA_038198385.1 Propionibacteriales bacterium | reverse complement strand
CGCGATGATCGTGTGCAGCTGCGGCAGGCCGGCTGGCTTCGGTACGACAGGCAACCTGGTTCGTTGAGGGCCGGGCCGGCGTTCACACCTGAGCAGCAAGCGGTAGGCGCACCGAGCCGCAACGAATCAGACCAGACCAAGGTCTGATCGGTCGAGTCCACGGAGGTGGTGTGTGAAGCGGTCACCACATGATCCGGTGGGGGCAGGTTAGGGCATGGGTGCCTCGATCAGTTCGGTGATGGTGATGGGGTCCCCGCAGCTGGGGGCAGTGTCCGCCGTAGTCGACGCGGCGGCAGGGTCGTTGGCAGTCGGGGCACCACTGCTCGCCGGCGAGGCACTGTCCGCAGTCGTCGCACTCGTAGACGCTCTGCTGGCGTCGTGAGCGGCGGGTCGACGGTGCCATCGACGGTGCTGGGCTGGGACGGTTGCTGCGGTGGCCTGCCTGCCGGCAGGCGTGGCTGCAGAACCGTCGGTCGGTCCGCCCGGTCAAGGGCGCGGCGCAGACCGCGCAGCCGGTAGCCGTCACGGAGCCGTTACGCGACGGGGAGTCAGGCACTGATCGGCTCCGGTGCGGCGGGCAGCGCCGGGTCGGCGGCGCTGGCGGTGTTGTCGGCGGTCGTGGTGGTGGTGCGGGAGCGGGCCAGGACCTCCAGGCCGAAGTAGCGGCGGCCTTCGATCCACTCGTCGTGCTGCTCGGCCAGCACCGCCCCGACAAGCCGGATCAGGGAGTTGCGGTCGGGGAAGATCCCGACGACGTCGGTGCGGCGCCGGATCTCGCGGTTCAACCGTTCGTTGGGGTTGTTCGACCAGATCTGTCGCCAGATCTCCTTCGGGAACGCGGTGAAGGCGAGGATGTCGGCGCGGGCGGTCTCGAGGTGCGCGGCGACGGCGGGCAGCTTGCCGGTCAAGGCGTCGACGACCCGGTCGAACTGGGCGTGCACGGCGTCGGCGTCGGGCTGGTCGTAGACCGAGTGCAGCAGTGCCTTGACCCAGCCCCAGCTGTTCTTCGGGGTCGCGCTCATCAGGTTCGCCGCGTAGTGGGTGCGACACCTCTGCCAGCTGGCGCCGGGCAGCGTCCCGCGATGGCGGCGACGAGTCCTGCGTGGGCGTCGCTGGTGACCAGGGCGACCCCGGACAGGCCGCGGGCGGTCAGGTCGCGGAAGAAGCCGAGCCAACCGGCGCCGTCCTCGCTCGTGGTGACCTGCAGGCCGAGGATCTCGCGGTGGCCGTCCGGGTTGATCCCGGTCGCGACCAGGGCGTGCACGGCGACGACCCGGCCACCCTCGCGGACCTTCAGCACCAGCGCGTCGGCCGCGACGAACGTGTAGGGGCCCTCGAGCCGGCGGGTGCGGAACTGCTCGACGTGGCCGTCGAGGTCCTTCGCCATCTCTGAGACCTGACTCTTCGACAAGCCCGTGATTCCGAGGGACTGGACGAGCTTGTCCATCCGCCGGGTCGAGACCCCCAGCAGGTAGCAGGTCGCGACGACGGAGGTGAGGGCCCGTTCGGCCCGCTTGCGCCGCTCCAGCAGCCAGTCGGGGAAGTAGGAGCCTTGCCGCAGCTTCGGACCGCGACGTCGACGGTGCCGGCGCGGGTGTCGAAGTCGCGGTGTCGGTAGCCGTTGCGCCGGTTCACCCGATCTGCACTGACCGCCCCGTACTCGGCGCCACACACCGTGTCGGCCTCGGCCGAGAGCAGGGTGTTGACGAAGGTCTGCAACAGTTCGCGCAGCAGATCAGGAGAGGCCTGCGCCAGCTGCTCCTCGAGCAGGCGGGCAGGGTCGATACTGGACTTGACGGTCATCACGGTGTCCTTCTTCGAGTCGGTTGTGGAAGATCACTCGAAGGATCACCTGGTGGCCGTCGCCTACGTCAGCGCGACACGCTCACCAGGACCCGTACACCACTCTGCCGGACTTCACTGAGCACCTTTCAGGTGAAGCACGTTACCGGGTTCTATCCCCGTCTGCGCGTCGACACCAGTCGGGTCTGCGCGGTCGGTCAGGCTGGTGGGGCAGTGCTCACCGAGACCATCCGGGGCCAGCGGCCTCGACGTCGCGTTGTCGGCGGCGCTGGGTCGGTGGCGCAAACCGACCTCGGTCCATGACCCGGCCAAAGTCGTGCTGGACCTGGCCGTCACGTTGGCGGTGGGCGGGGGACTGCCTCGCCGACATCGCGCTGCTGCGGGCTGAACCGGGCGTCTATGGCCGGGTCGCGTCGGATCCGACGGTGTCACGCACGATCGACGCCTTGGCCGCCGACGTCGGGGCGGCGTTGACGGCGATCGACACGGCCCGGGCGGCGGCCCGGGCCCAGGTGTGGGGTTTGGCCGGCGACCATGCCCCCGACCACGGCACCGACGCCGATCAGCCGTTGATCGTGGACGTGGACCCCACCCTGGTTGGGGCGCACAGCGAGAAGGAACAGGCCAGGCCGACGTTCAAACGCGGGTTCGGGTTCCACCCGTTGTGCGTCTTCGTCGACCACGGCGCGCTCGGGACCGGGGAGCCCCTGGCCATCATGCTGCGCCCCGGGAACGCCGGCTCAAACACCGCCGCCGACCACATCGCGGTCGTGAAGCAGGCGTTGCGGCTTCGGCAACCTGCTTGGCGTGATGTACAACCAGCACTACCTCGCCGTCGTTGCCTCGCAGGCGGTGAGTCGATGAGCCCCGCCGACGCCGGCCGGCCCCTCCGGGGCCGATCAGCTGCTCGGCGAGGGCAAGGACATCGCTGATGTCTGCCGCGAGCTGCAGGTGTCGGAGCAGACCTATTACCGGTGGCGCAACCAGTTCGGTGGGCTGAAGGCCGACGACGTTAAACGGCTGAAGGAGCTGGAGAAGGAGAACTCCATCCTGAAGGGTCTCCTCGCTGACGCCGAGCTGGAGAAGGCGGCGTTGAAGAAGATTGCTTTCGGGAAACTTCTGAGCCCGGCACGCCGTCGGGCAGCCGTGCACCACCTCATCGACGTGATGGGGATGAGTGAACGGTTCGCCTGCCGGGGGAGGCGGGCAGCACCGGGCAACACCGGGCAACACAACGCCACCGGGCAGCCCAGACCACCCCGGACGATCCGGACGCGGCCCTGCGGGCCTGGCTCTGTGACTACGCCAAAGCCCACCCTCGGTGGGGCCACCGCCGCGCCTAGCACGACGCCCGCGGTGACGGCTGGCTCGTGAACTCGTTGGTGCAGCGGCTGTGGCGCGACGAAGGCCTGCGGGTGCCCCAGCCACGGCGCCGCAAGCGGGTCGGCTCCTCGACCGCACCCGACCACCCGACCGCGGATGCCCCGAACCGGGTGTGGGCGGTCGACTTCCAGTTCGACTCCACCACCGACGGGCGACCGGTGAAGAT
>JBBQAB010000175.1:0-3094 GCA_038198385.1 Propionibacteriales bacterium | reverse complement strand
TGCACGGTCCACTCCACGTCAGCCAGCCCTCCGGGTCCGAGCTTGGTGTGACGGGCGGGGTCGGCGCCGCGCGGCAGCCGCTCGGCCTCGACCCGCGCCTTGAGGCGGCGGATCTCGTTGACCTGCGACGCCGAGATGCCGCCTTCGGGCCAGCGCCGGTCGTTGATCTCGGCCAGCAGCTGGGCGCCCAGCTCCTCGTCCCCGGCCAGCGCGTCGGCCCGGACCATCGCCTGCAGCTCCCAGGTCGAGGACCACCGGCCATAGTAGTTGCGGTAGGCGTTGAGCGAGCGGATGAGCGCCCCGCCCTTGCCCTCGGGCCGCAGGTCGGCGTCGATGCTCAGCACCGGGTCCGCACCCGGCTTGGCCAGCAGCTTGCGCAGGTCCGCGATCACCGCACCCGCGACCCGGGTCGGGTCCGTCCCGGCGTACGCCCGGTCCTCCATCACGAACATCGCGTCCGCGTCGGAGGCGTAGGACATCTCGCGCCCACCCCACCGTCCCATCGCCACCACCGCGATCCGAGGAACGTACGGGGCGTCGGCGCCGGCGCGGACGGCTGCGAGCGATGCATCGATGGTCGCCGTGGCCAGGTCACTCAGGGCGGTCCCGACGGTGAAGACGTCCAGCTTGCCGAGGATGTCGCCGGCCGCCACCCTGAACAGCTCCCGGCGTCGGATCCCCCGGATGGCCTCGACGGCTCCGACCGGGTTCTCCTGCCGCCGGCCCGCCGCGTGCATCTCGGCCTTGAGCTCGGTCAGCGACCGGGGCCGCAGCTCCGCGTCGTCGGCGAGCATCTGCACCGTCTGGGGTGCGCGGGTGAGCAGCTGCACGGCGTACCGGCTGGAGGCGAGGATGCGGGCCAGTCGCTCGGCCATCGCCCCCTCGTCGCGCAGCGCCCGCAGGTACCAAGGGGTGTTGCCCAGGGCCTCCGAGACCTGCCGGAAGGCCAGCAGCCCACTGTCGGGGCTGGGCGCGTCGGCGAACCACCCGAGCATCGCCGGCAGCAGCTGGCGCTGGATCTCGGCCTGCCGGGTCATGCCCTGACTGAGCGAGGCGATGTGGCGCAGCGCCGCGGTCGGGTCGGCGTAGCCCAGCGCCTTCAGCCGGTCCACCGCCGCCCCGGTGGTCAGGCGCAGCTCGGTGCTCGGGATCCGGGCCACCGCGTCGAGCAGGGGCGAGTAGAAGAGCCGTTCGTGCAGCCGTCGTACGCGCTGGGTGCAGCTCCGCCAGATGGCCAGCAGCTCCTTGGCCGGGTCCCCGTAGCCCAGCGAGCGACCGATCCGGCGCAGGTCGTCCTCGGCGGCGGGCAGCACGTGGGTCCGACGCAGGTTGAAGAGCTGGATCCGGTGCTCGAGGGTCCGCAGGAACCGGTAGGACAGGGCGAAGACCTTGCCGTCCTCCCGGCTGACGTAGCCGTTGTCGACCAGGGCCTTGAGCGCAGGCAGGGTGGCCCGCTCGCGGAGCCGCTCGTCGACCCGCCCGTGCACCAGCTGGAGCAGCTGGACGGAGAACTCGACGTCGCGCAGACCGCCCTCCCCGAGCTTCAGCTCGCGGCCGGCGTCCCGGGCGGGAATGTGGGCGACGACCCGCTTGCGCATCGCCTGGGTGTCGGAGACGAAGTGGTCCCGCTCCGCGGCCCGCCAGACCATCGGTGACACCATGGCCACGAAGTCCCCGCCGAGCTCGAGGTCGCCGGCGCACGCCCGCGCCTTGAGCATGGCCTGGAACTCCCAGGTCTTGGCCCACTTCTCGTAGTAGATCCGGTGGCTGGCCAGGCTGCGGACGAGCTGACCCACCTTGCCCTCGGGCCGCAGTCCCGCGTCGACCTCCCAGATGGTGCCGGCTGCGGTGTGGGCCGAGCAGACCCGGGTCATCTCCGCCGCCATCCGGGTGGCCGTGGTGATGGCCACCTCCGGGGTGATGAGTGGTTCCCCGTCGGGGCCGCTGGCCGGCTCCGCCACGAAGAGCACGTCGACGTCGCTGACGTAGTTGAGCTCCTGGGCCCCGCACTTGCCCAGGCCAACGATCGCCAGCCGGGTGTGCCGGGCGTTCTCCCCCAGCTGGGCCCGGCCGATGGACAGCGCCGCCTCCAGCGCTGCGTCGGCCAGCTCGGACAGCTCGTCGGCGATGTCGTCGACGACCTCGATCGGCTCCGGGTGGCACAGGTCGCGGGCCGCGATCCGCAGCAGGGCACCCCTGTAGGCCACCCGCAGCGGGTTCCCGGTGAGCTCGGTCGCGACCGGAGTCGGGGAGTCGGGGTCGGCCCCGGTCGCCCGGAGCATCTCGGCCCGGAGCGCACCGGGTAGGGCCTTGTGCAGCTCAGCGCTGAGCAGGTCCACGTGCTCGGGGTGGGCCAGCAGGTGCTGGCCCATCCGGGCACTGGCCCCCAGCACCATGACGAGCTGACGGACCAGCACGGGAGAGGCGAGCAGCCGGGCCGGCAGGTCGCTCACGTGGTCGGCCAGCCGGTCCAGGGCCCCTAGGGCCAGGTCCGGGTCAGCCGAGAGGGTGACCTGGTCCAGCACGGGCTGCAGCGAGTCGTCCCAGTGCGACAGGATCTGGCCTGCGACCTCGGCGTGGAAGAACCCGCGACGAGCCAGCGTTCCCTGGGTCGTCTGAAGCCGCATCACATCTGCGATGCTACCGACCGCACGGTCGGCGGGTGTCGGTCGTCACCGGTCGGAGACGGTGTCGCCGGACGCCACACCCGGGGCCCCCGCACCACCCGGACGCGGAGCGCGGACGGACCCGCCTGGTAGCGTCCCGCCGAGGGTGATGGCGATGGCACGGGTGCAGCAGCAGGCCGCAGACGCGCTGGTCGAGCAGTCGCTGGTGCTGGTGACCTGGCTGCGTGAGCTGCCGGAGACGGCGTTCGCGGAGGCGAGTGTGCTGCCGGGCTGGGACATCCGGCACCTGACCGGGCATCTTCTGCTGGTCCACGCCGGGCTCGACCGGCTGCTGGACCGACCGACCGTCGAGCGGGGACTGCCGCCGTACGAGCTGGTGCGGCGCTACCGGCGCGACGTCGACCAGATTCTGACCTCGACCGAGCAGACCACCGGGGCGCACACCGGGCCGGAGCTGGTCGACCGGC
>JBBQAB010000174.1:0-4301 GCA_038198385.1 Propionibacteriales bacterium | reverse complement strand
TACTGGCACTTCGTGGATGTGGTCTGGATCGCGCTGTTCGGCGTGATCTACATCCTGAAGTGATCCTGAGGCCGCGTCGGCGCATCCGTCGGGGCCTCACCACCTGAATGCTTTGTCAGACGCTGAAACAGCACAACCGAGAGGGCACATTCCGTGCGATTCCTGTCATCACGACGACGGCACCCAGCCGCCAGAGCTCTGCTCCTGGTGCTCGCGCTGTTCGTCATGGGTGCGCTCTACACGGTGTTCGCACCGGCGTCTCAAGTGTCGGCCGACACCGGCAACAGCCAGCAGGTCGCGGAGGGCAAGGCTCTCTTCGCGGTCGGCTGTAGCTCCTGCCACGGCCTGAACGGCGAGGGCCAGTCCACCGGTGTGGTGCAGGGTCCGCCCCTGGCCGGCGTCGGTGCCGCCTCCGTCGAGTTCCAGGTCGGTAGCGGCCGGATGCCCATGGCCCGGCCGGCGGTCCAGGCCCCGGTCAAGCCGAACCGCTACTCCGAGGAGGAGGTCGCGGCCCTGGCGGCGTACGTCGCCTCGCTGGGCCCCGGCCCGGCGATCCCTTCCCCCGCCGAGTACAACCCGTCGAACCTCAGTGCGACCGATATCGCCCGCGGTGGCGAGCTGTTCCGCACCAACTGCTCGGCCTGCCACAACTTCGAGGGCGCCGGTGGCGCCCTGCCAGGCGGCAAGTACGCCCCGTCGTTGATCGGGATCAGTAACCTGCACCTGTACGAGGCGATGATCACTGGACCGCAGCAGATGCCGGTCTTCTCCGACGGCGTGATGCGCCCCGAGGACAAGCGGGCCATCATCGCCTACCTGAACAACCTGCACGAGCAGCCTAACCAGGGCGGTCTCGCCCTCGGTGGGCTCGGCCCGGTCAGCGAGGGGCTCTGGGCCTGGATCGTGGGTCTCGGTTCGCTGGTCGGTTTCGCGATCTGGATCGCAGCCAAGGGGGCGAAGGCCAAGTGAGCACCGATATCAGCCGTCAGGAAGGCCACGACGGACACGACGCATTGGAGCGGTCGGAGGCTGCCGAGGACGCCCGCTACCCCGTGGTGGACCCCGGTCACGAGGAGCACCTGCCCCGCCTGACCGACGTCGACGAGGGTGCGTTCGACCGGGCCACCCGGCAGGTGTCGACGATGTTCGCCCTGGTGCCGATCCTGGCCATCGGTTTCGTCGTCGTCTACTTCGCGGTGCCGCGTGAGGCGTACGTGGACTTCGGCCCGCTGCACGCCAACGCAAAGAACCTCGGGCTGGGCGTCACGCTGGGCATGGCTCTGCTGCTCATCGGTCTGGGCGCGGTCCAGTGGGGTCGTCAGTTGATGGACGACCACGAGGCGGTGGACTACCGCCACGGCGCGAGCTCGAGCGAGGAGGACCGTGAGTACGTCCTCACCGAGCTCGAGGCCGGCATCGACGAGTCGAAGATCACCCGCCGGAAGGTACTGGGTCGGAGCCTGATCGGTGCCCTGGGCGTCCTCGGTCTGCCGCTGGTCGCCGTCTTCGCCGACCTGGGCCCGCACCCCACCAAGAAGGTGCGTGCCGCCACCATCGAGACGACCATCTGGAAAGAGGGCATCCGTCTCGTCCACGACATCACCTATCTGCCGATCAAGGCCACTGAGCTGCAGATCGGCCAGCTGGTCAACGCCGAGCCCGAGAACATGAAAGAGCTCGAGGGCACGGAGCTCCTCACGGCGAAGGCGAAAGCCGCCATCATCATCGTCCGGATGAACCCCAACACCATCAAGATCCCCGCCTCCCGCCAGGACTGGCAGGTCGGAGGGATCCTCTGCTACTCCAAGATCTGCACCCACGTCGGCTGCCCCATCAGCCTGTGGGAACAGCAGACCCACCACCTTCTGTGCCCCTGTCACCAGTCGACGTTCGACCTCGGTGACTCGGGCCTGGTGGTCTTCGGCCCGGCAGCGCGTGCGCTGCCCCAGCTGCCCATCACCACCGACGCCGAGGGCTACCTCGTCGCACGGAGTGGTTTCACCGTCCCGACCGGCCCGAGCTTCTTCGAGCGGGACTCAAGCCGCGACTTCAAGCGAGGCGACAACTGATGGCAAGTCCTGCTGACACGGTGGCCACCACTACGGCCGTCGAGGTTCGTACCCCCCAAAAGGAGCTCGGTCCCGTCTTCAAGCGGGCCGCCGGGCCCGCGAAGTGGGCTGACGAGCGGACGGGGCTGGCCAGTCTGAGCCGTCCCTTCATCCGTAAGGTCTTCCCCGACCACTGGTCCTTCCTCCTGGGCGAAGTGGCTCTCTACTCGTTCGTCATCCTGCTGCTGACCGGGGTCTTCCTGACCATCTGGTACAAGCCGTCGATGGGCGAGATTCAGTACAACGGCTCCTATCAGCTGCTCAAAGGCCTGCACATGTCGGAGGCGTACGCCTCCTCGCTGGCCCTGTCCTTCGACATCCGTGGCGGCCTGCTGATGCGGCAGATGCACCACTGGGCCGCGATGCTCTTCATCGCCGCGATGCTGACCCACAGCCTCCGGATCTTCTTCACCGGCGCCTTCCGTAAGCCGCGTGAGCTGAACTGGCTGCTGGGTGTCGGCCTGCTGGCTGTGGGCCTGATCGAGGGCTTTGCCGGCTACTCACTCCCCGACGACCTCCTGTCGGGCACGGGCCTGCGGTTCGTGGACGGTCTGATCCGCTCCGTCCCGCTGATCGGCACCTGGGCCGAGTTCTTCGTCTTCGGCGGCGAGTACCCGGGGGAGCTCATCATCCCCAGGCTCTACATGGTCCACATCCTTCTGGTCCCGGCCATCCTGCTGGGTCTGATCGCCGCGCACCTGGCCCTTGTGGTCTACCACAAGCACACCCAGTTTCCTGGCCCGGGCCGCAACGAGGGCAACGTGGTCGGTTACCCGATCTTCCCGGTCTACATGGCCAAGGCCGGCGGCTTCTTCTTCATCGTGTTCGGCGTCACCGCCCTGATGGGTGGCCTGATGCAGATCAACCCGCTGTGGATGTTCGGCCCGTACACCCCGACGGAGGTCACCGCGGGCTCGCAGCCCGACTGGTACATGGGCTTCGTCGAGGGGGCCATCCGGATCATGCCGAACTGGGAGTCCCACATCTGGGGGACCACCTGGTCCTGGAACGTCGCCATTCCGGGCCTCGGCCTGATGGGTCTGATGTTCGGACTGATGGCGATCTACCCGTTCGCCGAGGCGTGGGTCACCGGAGACAAGAAGGAGCACCACATCCTGGAGCGGCCGCGGAACAACCCGACGCGAACCGCCTTCGGGGTGGCGGCCATGACCTGCTACGCGATGTTCTGGATCGGCGGGGGCAACGACATCGTGGCCACCCAGTTCCGCGTGTCACTGAATGCGGTGACCTATTTCCTGCGGGTCGCGGTGTTCGTCGCTCCGGTCTTGGCCTTTATCGCCACCAAGCGCATCTGCGTGGGACTCCAGCGGTCCGACGCCGCGCGGTTGCTGCACGGTGGCGAGTCGGGCATCATCGACCGGGACGCTTCGGGTCAGTACTCCGAAGCCCACCAGCCGATCAGCCAGGGCGAGGCGTACACCCTCACCCAGCACGAAGAGCACCTGGCCCTGCTGCCCGCCGAGGACACCGTCGAGGTCGCCCCCAAGGAGCTGCGCCTGGAGCAGCTGCGTCGTCGGGCCAGCCGCTTCTACTTCATCGACACCCTGCGCAAGCCCACGCGGGCCGAGCTGGAGGAGGCCGCGCACCACGGTGACGGGAACGGGCACGAGCTCGAGACCGGCCACAACGGCAACGGGCACAACGGCAACGGCAACGGCAACGGCAACGGCAACGATGACGGTCATCACTTCATCACCAGCGGTGGCACTACTACCGAGGGGTCGAAGCACTAGTCGAAGCAGACCCCCAGCACCTCCGGACCCCCAGGGTCCGGAGGTGCTGTCGTCTGCGGGTCCCCGGCTCAGAACAGCCGGCGTCGGCGGAGCACGGCTCCCGAGGTGTGACCTGGCCAGGTGTGCGTCTGGTCACTTCTCGGTCAATTCGCCAACGATCCCTGCCGGGTCTACGTTGCGCAGGGTGGACGAGATCGCCGTGTTGCGGTCAACCCGCCCGCGCACACCCGTTGAGGACCATGAGCACCACACCGCACTACCCCGCCCAGAACACCCCCAGCTCGAACCCGCCCGGCTCGAACCCACCAGGTCAAGACGCACCGGGCCTGAAGATTCCAGGCCCGAGCACCCCAGGCCCGGCGAGCCCGGCCGACCCCGGCCCCCGTGCGCTCGGCCTGTCGCTCACCCAGATCATCGGCGGCGCGCTCGCCGCGATGAC
>JBBQAB010000173.1:0-11471 GCA_038198385.1 Propionibacteriales bacterium | reverse complement strand
CCGTGTACGGGGCGGCCCGGGGATGCCGGCAGCCGCTGAATCAGAATCAGCCGCGGCCCTACCCGAGCACGTCGCGTCGTCGTAGTGCCGCGACCGCGACCGCGACGGCGAGGAGCGAGAACCCCGCCAACAGGCCCAGCCCGGCCCAGTCGGCCCCCTCGACCAGCGGGCGATGGCCGAAGGCCCGGTTGTAGGGAGAGAAGCGGCGCAGCCACCCGAGGTCGGGGGTCTGGTTCCCGACCGCGTTCAGCACGTAGGAGAGCGCGGCGACGATCGCCCCCGCCGCCGCCGCCACCATCCGGCGGCCGCTGACGGCACCGGAGGCCAACGCGACGCCGGCGGTGACCAGGCTCAGCCCCAAGAGGGCCGCCCCGGCTGCGACCAGGTTGCCGCTATCGAGACCCAGCTTCGAGGGCCGGTTCAGCACCGTCACGAGCAGGTGGGCGTAGCCCACCAGGACGAGCAGCCGAACGATGATCGCGAGCGCGGACTCGACGCCGTACTGCACCCGGGACACGCCGTGCGCCAGGGTGAGCTCGAGCCGGCCGGTCTCCTCGGCGCCCGCGATCGCCGACGAGCCCCAGGAGACACCGGCGATGGTCAGCAGCGCGAAGCCGATCAGCCCGAAGAAGGTGGCCTGGGCGTAGCCAGCCCCCGACGTGAGGTCGCTGTAGCCGATGGTCCGGATCAGCTGCGGGGGCAGAGTGTTGATCACGTCGGTCATCTGCGAGGAGGCCATCGACGGGTACAGCGGGAGGTACAGCAACAGCACCGCCGTCAGCCCGAGCGCCCAGCCCAGGGTCGAGCGCCAGGTGTCGGCGAGCGCACGGCGGAGCACCGGCAGCGGTCGTGCCCGCGTCAGGGTGCCGCCGCCGAAGAGAGGGGTTGGGGCCGTCTCGGTCATCAGGCGACCGCAGGGATCCGGTACAAGCTCAGCACTGACTCCTCGAGGTCCGGCTCCTCCACGGTGAGGTCGACGACGCTGTGCCCGGCCAGGACCTTGACGAACGGATCGATGGCCCCGTCCACCGTGGCGCGGACCCGAACGAGGCCGCCCGCCTCCTCGACGTCGACCTCCCTGAGGTGCTTGATGTGGTCCAGCTCGGCGCGGACGGCGCGGGGCTCGGCGTCGGCCAAAGTGGCGCGGACCCGGCGGATGTCGTTCAGCCGCAGCGAGGCCACGTCACCGGTCGCGACGACCCGCCCCTCGGCTAGCACGGCCACCTGGTCGGCGGCCTGCTGGATCTCGCTCAGCACGTGGGAGCTGAGCAGCACGGTCTGGCCGGCGTCGCGGGCCTCGGCGACCATCCGCAGGAACTCCCGTTGCACCAACGGGTCGAGACCGCTGGTCGGCTCGTCGAGCACGAGCAGCTCCGGGCGGTGCATGAACGCCTGCACCAGGCCCAGCTTCTGCTTGTTGCCCTTGGAGAGGGTGTGGACCGGGCGGTGCAGGTCGAGGTCGAGGCGCTCGGCCAGGTGCTCGATGGCCCCGCTGGCCACCGGCCCGCTGATGTCGGCGTAGTGCTGCAGGAGCGAACGGCCGCGGATCCGACCCTCCAGGCGCAGGTCGCCGGGGACGAACCCGATGCGGCGACGCAGTGCCGCGCCACCGTCGCGGGGGGCGTGACCGAGCACGGTGGCGGTGCCCGACGTAGGGCGGATGATGTCCAACAGCATCCGGAGGGTGGTGGTCTTGCCGGCCCCGTTGGGGCCGATCAGGCCGAACACGGTGCCCGGCTCGATCCGTAGGTCGAGCGCGTGCACCGCGGTGCGGGTGCCGTAGCGCTTGTTCAGCGCCTCGGTCTGGACGGCGGGTTCGCTCGCCCGCCTTCCGGCAGCCCGGGTCGTGCTGGTCAGGCTCATGGGTGTGACTCCTTTGTGTGCCGCAGACGTCGGGTGGCGGATGCCGTCGCGGCGAGTCGAACCGCGTGGAGCGGGCTCGGACGCCGGCCGGGGCCACCGGTGGATCGGGGTCGACGTAGGGTTCGTGGTCCCTGATCCGAAGCCGGGCCGCGCGTCCGAACCAGAGCGCCCGTGGCCGCCTCGCGCTCCCGTTCAGCAAGGTAGCAGCCGTTCACGGCGGGGTTGCCCGGCAGCATCGCGTCACACACCTGGTCGGGCGGTCGCCGTAGGTTCGGACAGGAGCCGGACCCGCGTCGAGAGGTCGTCATCGGATGAACTCCCGGTTGACACCTGGGGCCCACGTTCATCGCCGGTCAAGGCGGACCGAATGCAGGAGCGACCGGCCGGCTCCGGAGACCCTGTCCGCGTCAGGCGTCAGCGCGTGTCTCTGACACCCCCCGCCGCAGGCACGGAGAACCGTTCACGCAGACGATCTGACAGACTCCCTGGCGCTCACGGCTCCGGCGGGGTTCTCGCTGCTCGTTCGACAGGCTACGGACGGGCAACGGGGTAGCGACCGGACGGTCGCTACCCGGCCTGAGGAGACGGTGCGCGGCTGAGGACGTCCCGGTCATGTTGGCCAGAAGGGTGCCGGCGAAGATGGCGTGGACGACGGCCAGCACCGCTCGCGACGATGGCCAGCACGAGGCCGACGATGCCAAGGGTCCTGCCGGGGTAGTCGCCGACGGGGGCTCTGGGTGGTGGTCGGCTGCTGGGCCATCGGTGCTTCCTCCGGGCGGGCCGGGGCGTGGACGGTGGGCGAGGTCACCAACATGCGGGACGACCCGGCTGCGCGGTGAGCGTCTCCAGTGGCGGAGTCACTTCGTGGCGGTTTCGTCAAGTCCGCCGGAGACTACGATCGCGCTCGTGATCCTTCGCGCCGTCGACCCCCGCCCGGACCCGGCCCGGCTGTGAGGGTAACCCTGCTCGGACCCCAGCGACACGTCGCGGGAGCGCGGACCGCGCTGGCCCAGCTCGTGCCCGAGGGGCTCGTGACCACGGTGAACGCCGGCTGGCAGGAGCGGGAAGGCGAGCTGCACGAGCTGCACCAGGTGATCGGGGGCCGGATGGTGGCTTTGGAGCTGCACCGCCGCTGGCTGGGACTGCTCGATGCCGACCCCGTCCTGGCGTCGGCGCAACGTGCGCTCGACGAGCGGCTGGCCGAGCTCCGGGCCGTCTACGGGCTCCGCCTGGAGCACGCCTGCGCCGCGATCGGGGAGTTGCAGCACCGGATGCCCGGGGGCGAGGTGGCGGCCGCGGCCACCGACGACGCTGTCAGCGCGCTGCGGGCCCTGGACGACTGGCACCTGCGCCTGGCGGCCGAGGCCCGGCAGGCGTACGCCTCCGTGGCTGCGGGTCGGCCTGACGTGCAGCGCGAGCGGGGGGAGGTGGCGGAGGCCGTCCGGGCCTGCAGGGGGGTCGTGGTCACCGGCGGCCACGTGGGCGTCCTGCTGCACCTCCTCCGGCTGTTCGGCGTGGAGGAAGAGCTCCGGGGGCTGGACCCCGGCACGCCGCTCCTGACCTGGTCCGCGGGGGCCATGGCCCTGTCCGAGCGGGTGGTGTTGTTCCACGACCACGCCGTCGGGGGGGAGTCCAGCCCGGGACCCGGACCGCAGCCCGTGGAGGCGTACGCCGCCGGCCTCGGCCTGTTCCCCGGGCTGCTGCCCTTCCCGCATCCCCGGCGCCGGCTGCGGACCGGGGATCCCGGACACCTCGCGCTCCTCGTCCGCCGCTTCGCGCCGCTCCGCTGTGTCCTGCTGCCCGAGGGTGCGCGCCTGGACCTGCCCGGTGGTGGGGGCACGACCGGTCCCGGGCAGCCCGGGGACCTGCCCGACAGCGCCCGCTGGCTCGGTCCGGACGGCCGCGTCCGCACCGGTGCGGACACTGAAGGGGCACGGGTGTGAAGGGTGCGGGTGTGACGGGCCCGGGTGTGAAGGGTGGCGGCAAGGCGCGCCAACGCAAGCTGGCCGTCAACCGGCTCCGGAACCGGCTCACCCGGCTGGCCGCCGAAGGGCGCTCGCCCGAGGACACCCTGCAGCGGTTCATGACCGGGCACGACCTCCCCCTGGTGGAGGGGCTGCGCTGCACGTTCGCCGTGCGGGTCGAGGCGGACGCGGTTTTCGTACGGCACCGGGTCAACGGGCTGCCCGAGGACCTGGGCATGCGGCGGGTGCCGGGGACCGACCTGTGGTTCGTGGTCGTGGAGATCCCGCCCGACTCCCGGGTGGAGTACCAGTTCGAGCTGCGGCGGGGCGATCACTGGGAACGCTTCAACGACCCCGCCAACCCCCGGCTGGCCCGCGGTCCCTTCGGCAGCTCGTCGGTGCTGCACAGTCTGGGCTACCGCCCGCCGGAGTGGACCGCGTACGACCCGGAGGCGCGGCCCGGCGAGCTGGTCGAGATGACGCTCCACAGCCAGGCTCAGCGCCGCGACAACCGGGTCACCCTCTATCTGCCGGCCCGCTTCCGGCCCACCGGGCGCTACCCCCTCCTGGTGGTGCACGACGGCGGGGACTTCCTGGCCTACGCCGACATGAAGACCGTGCTGGACAACCTGATCCACTCCCTCGACATGGCCGAGACGGTGGTGGCGTTCACCTACCCCGGGGACCGGCTGAAGGAGTACCCCAACCGCGGCGCCCACGCCCGCTGGATCGCCGACGAGCTGGTGGGGCAGCTGGAGGCGGAGCTGCCGCTGGTGGGCCGACCGTCGGGACGGGCCCTGATGGGATCGAGCTTCGGGGCCGTCGCGTCCCTGTCCACCGCCGTACGCCGGCCGCAGACCTTCGGATCGCTGCTGCTGCAGTCAGGGTCGTTCGTGTTCACCGACATCGGCGCCGACCACGGCGAGGACCCGGCGTTCGACCCGGTGGTGCGCTTCGTCAACCGCTACCGGGCCCGTCCGGGTCGGGTGGCGGACCGGCTCTTCGTGTCCTGCGGGGTCTACGAGGACCTGATCGTGGCCAACCGGTCCATGCTGCCGGCCTTCGCTGAGGCGGGGATGGAGGTGCGCTACGTCGAGTCCCGGGACGGGCACAACTGGGAGTCCTGGCGGGACCGGCTCGGCGAGGGGCTGAGCTGGATCTTTCCCGGTGAACAGATGTTCGTCTACGAGTGAGGCACGCGCGGTCGACGATTGGCTCGGCGGCGTGCGAACCGGTAAGTTACTCCGTTGGTGCACGACCGCTTCGGTTGTGACGCCAGGTTCGGTCCATCCGTGTGGACCGGGCAGCAATCGCCCTCCTGCTATGGACACTCCATAGCCGCTCGAGACCAGAGGAGGTGGAGTTCGCGATGCGTCCCTATGAGGTCGTGGTCATCTTTGACCCCGACACCGACGAGCGTACGGTGCAACCCACGCTCGACCAGTACCTGACCGTCATCACCAAGGGTGGTGGCAACATCGACAACATCGACGTCTGGGGCAAGCGCCGCCTGGCGTACGAGATCCAGAAGAAGTCCGAGGGCATCTACGTCGTCATCACCATGACGGCCGAGCCCGCTGACGTGAAAGAGATGGACCGTCAGTTCACGATCAACGAGTCGATCATGCGGACGAAGGTCCTTCGGACCGACGCTCACTGAGCCGTTACCGGGACCGACTCTCATCGGTTGGTCCTGCTGGCCGGCTCTCACCGCGTTGTCGACCCACCGCACCGGCTGTCCACAGATCAGCACGTCATCGTTCGCGGTGTCCGTGCCACCTGGCACGCTGATCAGCGACACCACGACCCGCACGACCCTCGATCACAACTAGGGGAATGACCCATGGCAGGCGAAACACCCATCACGCTGGTCGGCAACCTCACCGCCGACCCGGAGCTGCGCTTCACCCCCTCGGGTGCGGCGGTCGCGAACTTCACCGTCGCGTCAACGCCCCGCACCTTCGACCGTCAGACCAACGAGTGGCGGGACGGGGACGCGATGTTCCTGAACTGCGCCGTCTGGCGCCAGGCGGCCGAGAACGTGGCGGAGTCCCTGCAGAAGGGGATGCGGGTCATCGTCCAGGGTCGGCTCAAGTCCCGGAGCTACGAAACCCGCGAGGGTGAGCGTCGCACGGTGTTCGAGATCGACGTGGACGAGATCGGTCCGGCCCTGAAGTACGCCACGGCCAAGGTCACCCGGAGCTCCGGGGGCGGCGGCCAGAGCGGCGCCGGCGGCCAGGGCGGCGGTGGCGGTGGCGGCCGTTCCTCCGGTGGTTCCGGTGGAAGCTACGGCGGCGGAAACAGCGGCGGCGGCGGGGACGATCCGTGGGCCAGCGGTGGTTCCGGCGGCGGCAACGCGGGCGGCGGCAGCCGTCCCGCAAGCTCAGACCCCTGGGGATCCGCTCCCCAGAGCGAAGAGCCCCCGTTCTGACCTGAGCCGACCGGCTCGAGCCACAACACCCAGCACATCCGACAGCACGGCACATTCCGGTTGGCGGGCCCCGATTAGGGGACCCGCGCCGGGCTCGAAAGGAGAGCACCACAATGGCCAACACCCCTCCGGCGAAGCGCGCACCCAAGAAGAAGTCCAACCCCTTGCGCGCCGGCCAGCACATCGACTACAAGGACACCGCGACCCTGCGGAAGTTCATCTCCGAGCGGGGCAAGATCCGCGCCCGCCGGGTGACCGGCCTCTCCGTCCAGGAGCAGCGCAAGGTTGCCATCGCCATCAAGAACGCCCGCGAGGTTGCGCTGTTGCCGTACGCCTCGACGGCCCGCTAAGGGAAGGACAGAGCCGTATGAAGCTCATTCTGACTGCCGCTGTGGACAACCTCGGCGTTGCCGGCGACGTGGTCGAGGTGAAGGACGGCTACGGCCGTAACTTCCTCGTGCCCCGTGGCTTCGCGATCCGGTGGACCCGCGGTGGCGAGAAGCAGATCGACGGCATCAAGCGCAGCCGTGATGCTCGCGAGATCCGTGGACTCGACCACGCCCAGGAGGTGCGCACGCACCTTGAGGGTCTGATCATCGAGCTCGGCGTCCGTGCGGGTGACACCGGCAAGCTCTTCGGTGCGGTGACCCCGTCCGACGTGGCCGGAGCCATCAAGAAGGCCGGCGGTCCGTCGGTCGACAAGCGCTCCGTCGAGATCAAGAAGCCGATCAAGAACCTCGGTTCGCACACGGTCGGTGTCAAGCTGCACGAAGCGGTCACCGCTCACCTGCAGCTCGCTGTCGTCTCGGCCTGAGACGGCAAGGCGGCCACCGCTCAGCGGCGCCCGTCCGAGCCTGTCGGCGAAACCGGCCGTCCCCCGTGGACGTGCCGGTTTTGTCGTCTTCGGGTACGGCACCGCCGCGGTGCCGCGACGGCTTGCCCACAGCCGGGAGAATAGAGACGACTGCCGCACCCGCTGGGTGCCGACTGAGGAGTGCCCGTGATCCTGCCTACCGCCGAGATGCTCGAGGAGCGCCGCCGCGGCTACCGGCGCCGTGCACCCGTTTGCGCGGCGGCGGCGCTGTTCATGCTCCTGAGTGCCACGCTGCCCCACGTCGGGATCCTGGCCTTCGACGAGTACGGCCGGAACCTCATCGCGGCCAGCCGGTTCTTCGTCAAGGCGCAGCCCGGGGCGGAGGGTTTCCAGGGCGCCAACCCCAACCAGGTCGCGCTGGGCCTCAACGTCATCTACGGCGGTCTGGCCGCCCAGCAGATCGGCCTGCTCTTCGGGATCGGCTCCTTCTGGGTCCTGGCTGCCGCCAGCATGGGTCGTTGGACCCGTCGGCTGACCCTCATCTCGGGCTGGCTGCTGCTGGCCAGCGTCGTCCTCACCACGTCGGGCTTCGGGCTGCTCGAGGGTGCCGGTGTTCCCAGCCGGATCGGGGTGGCCTGGCTGTTCGCGCTGTTCGCCGGACTGGTTATGGTGTTGGGCGGTCGCGCCGCCCGCGCCCGTGAGGACCAGACCACCTACCTGGCTCGTCCGATGCTGAACGGCTGACCCCGATGCCGACGCCCGCGCCTGCGCGGCGCCCCGAGCTGGCCGTGGCTCTGGACCTCGAGCCGCATCCCGAGGGCGGGTGGTACCGGCGCACCTGGCGTGGGTCTCTCACCGTGAAGCCGCCCGGTTATGACGGGGAGCGTCCCTCCGCGACGGGGATCTACTACCTGCTCGGACCGGGGGAGCGATCCGCCTGGCACCAGGTTTGCTCCGACGAGCTCTGGCTGCACCACCAGGGCGTCCCGCTCGTGCTGCGGTTGGGGGGTTCCGGGGAGGAGCCCGGGGAGGTCGTGGAGGAGCAGGTCCTCGGCGCCGATCTCGCCGCCGGTCAGCGGCCGCAGGTTCTGGTCCCGGCGAGACGGTGGCAGAGCGCCCAGCCGCTCGTCGAGGGGACGGTCCTGGTCTCCTGCGTCGTCTCGCCCGGCTTCGACTTCGCCGACTGGCGCGAGCTACCGGCCTGAGCTGCGCCGCCGCTCGGGTGGTCGGGTCAGGTCTGGTCCAGGAGGCTCGGCTGCTCCTCGGCCGGGGAGTGGCGTCAGCTGGTGGCGCCGAGCCGGACCCAGCCGTCGGTGCGGGTCCGCAGCGCCAGGGTGAGCATCCGGGCGAGCATGAACCCGCCGTACGCCGCCCAGAGCCACCCCAGGCCCGCCTGCTGCTCCCGGACCACCCAGGCCAGCGGGGCGTACGCCAGCAGGGACACCAGCCCGGCCAGGGCGAGGTAGCGTCCGTCGCCGGCCCCGATCAGGACGCCGTCCAACACGTAGACCACGCCCGCCACCGGGGTCAGCACCGCGACGACGAGGAGGACGCTCGTGACGAGGCCCTGCACCTGAGGGTCGGGGCTGAACAGACCGACGTAGAGCGGTCGGGTCAGCGCCAGCAGCGACCCGAAGGCCAGTCCGCAGACCACCCCCCAGCCGATCATCCGATAGGTCATGGCCCGCCCGAGGACGACGTCACCGGCCCCCAGGGCCTGGCCGATCAAGGCCTGGCCGGTGATGGCGATCGCGTCCAGGGCGAAGGCCAGCAGGATCCACAGGCTGCCGACCACCTGGTGGGCGGCCAAGGTGACCGCTCCGCCGGCCGCCGCGACCAGCGTGGTCAGGGTGACCGCGGCCTGCAGGGTCGCCGTGCGCAGGATGAGCCAGCTGCCGGCCCGGGCCGCCCGCAGCACCCCGCCCGGCCGGAAGCCGAGCACCGTCCGGGTCCGCCGGGCCCGGCGCAGCACGACCCCGGCGATGACCAGCGCGGCTCCGGTCTGGGCGACCAGGGTGCCCAGGGCCGACCCAGCGATGCCGAGCCCCAGACCGTAGACGAGGAGCAGGTTGAGACCGATGTTGGCCAGGTTGGCCCCGATCACCACCCACAGGGGCGTCCGGGTGTCCTGCAGACCGCGGAGTACCCCGGTCCCGGCCAGCAGCAGCAGCACCGACGGCAGCCCGAGGGCGGCGATCCGTAGGTAGCGGTTGGCGGCCAGGGCCACCTCGGGTGAGGTCCCGTACGCCCCCACGACGAGCGGGAGCGTGGCCTCCAGGGCCGCGGCCAGCACGACTCCCAGCAGGAGGGCCAGGATCAGCCCGTCGACCCCGCCCCGCAGGGCGCTGGCGGCGTCCCCGGCGCCGAGCTGACGGGCGACCGTGCCGGTGGTGCCGTAGGCCAGGAAGATGCACAGTCCGGTGAGGATGCCCAGCACGTTGGCGGCCAGACCCAGACCGGCCAGCTGGGTCGTCCCCAGGTGGCCCACGATCGCGGAGTCGGCCAGCAGCAGCAGCGGTTCCGACACCAGGGTCGCCAGGGTGGGGAAGGCCAGCCGGGCGATCTCTCGGTCCAGGGACCGTCGGGCCCCCCGCCGCCCCTCAGGGGTCTGAGCTTGCGTTGACTTATCCACAGGAGTTATCCCCAGTGTGGACGAATGACATCTGTGTGATTACGTCCGGGGCGAGGGCCCCGCCGCTCACTTCCAGAGGGTGGCGATGATGAACGCCGAAGCCATCCCGCCCATGCCGATCAGGATGTTCCAGTTGCCCAGGTCGCTCATGAAGGGGATGGACTGACCGGCGATGTAGTAGACGATCAGCCAGATGACGCCGAGTAGACCGACGGTGATGAAGGTCGGCGGGACCCAACGTCGGCTCGAGGGCCTCTTGATCTTCGTCTGCTTCGGCTGGGCCTCGCGGGAGGCCTTCAACTTTCGTCGCGTCTCGGTGGACTTGCGGATTCTCGACTCGGGCACGGTCTCTCCTTGCGGTTCAGATAGGTAGCGTAGTCACTGACCACGGCCCGGAGCCATTTCCCGCTCCGGCCGGGCGCGGTCAGAAAGGAGTCCTGGTCACCGTGGGGGCTCTCTCCGAGGCGTGGCGGCCGGTCGGCTCCCGCCTCCGGCGTGCTCGCCGCGCCCAGCAGCGACGGGACGCGGTCCGGCAGCCTCTGGGTCGGATCCTGACCGCCGGGATCTGCGTGCTGGCTGGTCTGATGGTCATGGTCAGCGCACTGAACGCCCGAGGAACCGACCTCAGGCCCGGCCGCAACACCGACCTGATCGGCCTCGTCCAGGCCCAGTCGCGGCGCAACGCCGACCTGACGCGACAGCTCACGACCCTCCGCCGCCAGGTCGGCTCCCTGACCGCCGTGCAGACCGCCAGCACCGACGTGGCCCCAGCCCTCGACGAGCAGGCCGCGGCCGCTGGGCTCACTGTGGTGACGGGGCCGTCGGTGACCGTGACCCTGGACGACGCTCCCGCCACCGTCGCTGCCGACGGCATCGACCCCGACCTTCTCGTGGTGCACCAGCAGGACATCCAGGCCGTGGTCAACGCCTTGTGGGAGGGCGGCGCGGAGGCGATGACCATCCAGGGGCAGCGGGTGATCTCGACCACCGGCATCAAGTGCGTGGGCAACACGGTGGTCCTGCACGGGATCCCGTACGCCCCGCCCTACGTCATCCGTGCCATCGGTAGTCCGGACCGGATGCAGAACGCGTTGACCACGTCGGCCACCATCCAGATCTACCTGCAGTACGTGGCCGCCTACGGCCTGGTCTACGACCAGCAGTCCGACGGTCGGGCGACCTTCCCCGCCCACGAGGGCAGCCTGCAGCTCCAGCACGCCGCCCCGTACACCGGACCGGACGGCTCGCCGACCACCAGTGCTCCCCGCTGAGCAGGCCGGGCCGGCCCGTAGAAGCGGAAACCCGGTGGTCGCGATGGGGGAGAATGAGCCCGTGAGCGCCGCCAAGATCCTGGTCGTCGACAACTACGACTCCTTCGTCTATAACCTGGTCCAGTATCTGGCCCAGATCGGGGCCGACGTCGAGGTCTGGCGCAATGACGACCCCCGCTTCGCCGACCCGGACTTCGCCCGGGCCTTCGACGGGATTCTCCTGTCGCCCGGCCCGGGCACGCCCGAGCAGGCCGGGGTCTGTATCGACGTGGTCAAGGAGCAGGCCGGGGTGGTGCCGATCTTCGGGGTCTGTCTGGGGCTGCAGTCGATCGGGGTGGCGTACGGCGGCGTGGTCGACCGGGCCCCCGAGCTCCTGCACGGCAAGACCTCCCTGATCCGGCACGAGGGCGTCGGGGTGCTGGTCGGTCTTCCCTCGCCGTTCACGGCCACCCGTTACCACTCCCTGGCCATCGAGCCCGAGACCGTTCCCGCCGTG
>JBBQAB010000172.1:0-3667 GCA_038198385.1 Propionibacteriales bacterium | reverse complement strand
GTCGATGCGGCCGCGGAGCCCAGGAATCATGCTCAATGATGCGGCGGCGTCTGCTGCCCGCGGCGCGATCTCGCCGCGTACGTGGTAAAGGGTCTGCGTCAGCTGGGCCGTGCAGCCGAAACCGTGGCCGTAGTCCAGCGCCGTACATCCGTAGCAGGTGATGGTCCCGGGCCGCGCAGCCAGGTCCGGGTTCGCGTCGCTGAGCCTGGCCTCCCGGGTGGTGCAGTCTCGGGCGTAAGTCGTGATCGGGTCGACGTTCCAGCACTGGACGCCGTCCCCACCGTCTCGTATGCGGACTTTCATAGGCCCTCTCCCCAGCTCGGTTGTGTTCTCGAACCGCCAGCGGTTGAGAACCAGGAGTTGCACTTTCCGTAGGGCAGAATCTAGTATCCACTCTACGGAAATGCACTTCTCGTTCGGACCGGTCGAAAGGACCTCAATGTCTCGTCCCACCCCAGGTCATGCCATCACCATGAGGGTGGCAGCCCCCGCCGGGTTCAGCGCCACGTCGGAGCTGACGGCAGCTGCAGCCTCTGCCGGTGCCGAGATCACCGCGCTCGACGTCATCGAGTCAAGCCACGAGAACCTGGTGGTTGACATCACCTGCAACACCTCCGACGAGGAGCACGCGGGACGGGTGTCGGCGGCGGTCGACGCGTTGGACGGGGTGGAGGTCCGCAAAGTCAGTGACCGCACGTTCCTGATGCACCTGGGCGGGAAGCTGTCGGTCGAGCCCAAGGTCGAGCTGCGCACCCGTGACGACCTGTCCCGGGCTTACACTCCGGGAGTTGCCCGGGTATGCCTGGCCATCGCGGCGAACCCGGCGGACGCGCGCCGGTTGACGATCAAGCGCAACACGGTTGCGGTGGTGACCGACGGGACGGCGGTCCTCGGGCTGGGTGACATCGGTCCGGCGGCGGCGCTGCCGGTGATGGAGGGCAAGGCCGCGTTGTTCAAACGGTTCGCCGATGTGGACGCGTGGCCCGTGTGTCTTGACACCAAGGACACCGAGGAGATCATCATGATCGTCAAGGCGCTGGCTCCGGTGTACGGAGGGATCAACCTGGAGGACATTGCCGCCCCGCGCTGCTTTGAGATTGAGCGACGGCTCCGTGACGAGCTCGACATTCCTGTCTTCCACGATGACCAGCACGGCACGGCCATCGTCGTCCTCGCCGCCCTCATCAACGCGCTCCGGGTGGTGGGCAAGGACATGGCCGAGGTGAAGATCGTGGTCAGTGGGGCCGGCGCGGCAGGCCATGCGATCATCCGCCTGCTGGACGCCCAGGGTGCGACCAACATCGTGGCCTGTGACCGGTCCGGGGCCCTGCACCACGGCGCAAGCTACGCCGACGAGCACCGCCAGTGGATCGCCGACCACACCAACCCCGTAGGCCAGGTCGGCAGCCTGCACGAGGTGCTGGCCGGCGCGGACGTGTTCGTCGGTGTTTCTGGACCCAACCTCCTCGGCGCCGAGCACGTGGCCACGATGGCCGACGGGGCCATCGTGCTCGCACTTGCCAACCCGGACCCCGAGATCCACCCGACACACGCAGCACAGCACGCGACTGTGGTGGCCACCGGGCGCAGCGACTTCCCGAACCAGATCAACAACGTGCTGGCGTTCCCGGGCCTGTTCCGCGGACTGCTTGACGCGGCGGCCCGCGACATCACCACCCCCATGTTGGTGGCGGCTGCCGAAGCCATCGCGGACTGTGTGGGCGCGGACGAGCTCAACGCCAGCTACATCGTGCCCAGCGTGTTCGACCCGCGCGTCGCCCCAGCGGTCGCCGCCGCGGTCGTCGCCACCGCTACCGCTAACGCCTGATCCGACTCGAAAGGACGTCGCCATGACGCTCGAACTCACCGACCACCGACCCGTCGACCGCGCCGAACAGATCCTCAGCCCGGACGCGCTCGCCTTTCTCGAGGCCCTGCACCAGAGGTTTGCTGGGCGCCGCGATGCGCTGCTCGCAACCCGCCGCGAGCAGCGTGCCCAAGCCTCCCGGACCGGTCGACTGGACTTCCTCGACGAGACCGCGAAGGTCCGCGACTCGGACTGGCAGGTGGCTCCAGCCCCGCCGGCCCTGCACGACCGTCGGGTGGAGATGACCGGGCCGGCGACGCCAGCCAAGATGGCAATCAACGCCCTCAACTCCGGCGCCAAGGTGTGGTTGGCCGATCTGGAGGACGCCAGCTGCCCCACCTGGCCCAACGTGATCTCGGCGATCCTCAACCTCCGCGACGGTGCCCGCGGCACCCTCGCGTTCAGTGGCGAGGACGGCCGGACCTATCAGCTGCGAACCGACGCACCCCTGGCCGTCGTGGTCACCCGCCCCCGTGGCTGGCACCTCGACGAAGCTCACGTGCTCATCGACGGCAAACTGGGTGTCGGTGCGCTCGTCGACTTCGGCCTGCACTTCTTCCACCTCGCCCAGCAGCTGCTCGACAACGGGCACGGCCCTTACTACTACCTGCCCAAGATGGAGAGCTACCTCGAGGCGCGGCTCTGGAATGACGTCTTCACCTTCGCCGAGGCCGAGCTGGGGATCGAACACGGGACGATCCGCGCCACCGTGCTGATCGAGACCATCCCGGCCGCCTTCCAGATGGATGAGATCCTCTACGAGCTGCGCGAGCACGCCTCAGGCCTGAACGCCGGCCGCTGGGACTACCTCTTCAGCATCATCAAGTTCTTCCGGGACGCGGGCCCGGACTTCGTCCTGGTGGACCGTTCTGACATCACCATGACCGCCCCCTTCATGCGCGCCTATACCGAGCTGCTGGTGCGCACCTGCCATCGACGTGGCGCCTTCGCGATGGGCGGGATGGCGGCCTTCATCCCGAGCCGACGCGACGCCGAGGTCAACGCGGCCGCGTTCGCCAAGGTCAGAGCGGACAAGACCCGCGAGGCCGGCGACGGGTTCGACGGCTCCTGGGTCGCCCACCCCGACCTGGTGCCCATCTGCTGCGAGGTCTTCGACAGCGTCCTGGGCGACAAGCCCAACCAGCTCGACCGGCGTCGTGACGACGTCGAGGTCACTGCCGCCCAGCTGCTCGACGTCAGGTCTGCGGACGGCGGCAACACCGAGCAGGGGCTGCGGAACAACCTGTACGTCGCGGTCGCCTACACCGCAGTGTGGCTCTCCGGCAACGGCGCGGTCGCCATCCACAACCTGATGGAGGACGCCGCGACGGCGGAGATCTCCCGGTCGCAGGTGTGGCAGCTGATCGCCAACCAGGTGCAGCTGTCCGACACCGGCGAGATCGTCACCCGCGAGCTCGTGGCCCGGCTGCTCGACGAGGAGTCCGGCCGTCTCGAGAGTGAGGTCGACCCCACCCTGTTCGCACGCTACTACCAGCCGGCGAAGGGGCTGGTCGGGGACCTGTGCCTGAGCGAGGACTTCGTCGACTTCCTGACCCTCCCGGCCTACGAGCTGGTGACATGAGTACACCGGTTCCCAGCCTGTCGGAGAGTTTCCTCGCCGAGACCGACGCGGCACTGGCCGACACCGACACCTTTCTGCAGCGGTCCTACCCCGGTGAGGACGGCCGCCGGCAACCCGTCCACACGGTTTATGTCGCCGCTGACCGTTACACCCCGGAGCTGCCGCGGCAGTGGGGGGACGCGGCGCTCGCGCTGGTCGAGGAGCACGGCGGGATGGCC
>JBBQAB010000171.1:0-3926 GCA_038198385.1 Propionibacteriales bacterium | reverse complement strand
TGCTCGACGACCAGGGACACATCGTGACCAACAACCATGTGGTCGCCGGCGCCTCCGACGGGTCGCGCATCCGGGTGACCTTCTCCGATGGACGTCGGCAGTCCGCCACCCTGGTGGGGCGCAGCCCCTCCTACGACCTCGCCGTGATCAAGGTCGGGGCCAGCGACCAGCTGCAGCCCCTGACCGTGGGTGACTCCGACGCAAGCCAGATCGGCCAGCCGGTGATCGCGGTCGGCTCCCCGCTGGGGCTGCCGGGAACCGTCACCCAGGGCATCGTCTCGGCCCGGAACCGTCCGGTGGTCGTCAACGGCGGCGCCAACGCGGACGCACCGACCGCCTACATCAACGCCATCCAGACGGACGCCCCCATCAACCCGGGTAACTCCGGCGGTCCGCTGATCGACGCGGGAGCCCGAGTCATCGGGGTCAACTCCGCGATCCTGACCCTGGGCGGCAGCCAGACCGCCCAGTCCGGCAACATCGGTCTCGGCTTCGCCATCCCGGCGAACCAGGTCAGCGTGATCGTCGAGGAGCTGGTCACCCGGGGGAAGGCCACCTACCCCGTCATCGGCGCGACGGTGAGCGAGAGCGACAGCGGCGTACGCCTCACTACCGTGGAGCGCGGTGGCCCGGCCGACGACGCAGGTCTGCGGGCCGACGACGTGGTCACCGCCATCGACGGGGCCCCGGTGAACACGGCCGAGGAGCTCATCGTGGCCATCCGGACGCGTCGGCCCGGCGGCACCGTCGCCTTGGACTACAGTCGCGGGTCGAACGACCAACAGGCCCGGGTCACCCTGGGCAGCAAGGAGGGATGAGCCGATGACCCCCATGCTGCTCGACATCAACGGGCCGGAGTTCCTGCTGCTGATGATCGTGGCCGTGATCCTCTTCGGTCCCGAGAAGCTGCCCGAGCTGGCCCGGAAGGCCGCCAAGGTCGTGAACTACGTCCGGACGATGGCCGGCACCGCCCAGGAGCAGCTCACCAAGGAGCTCGGCCCCGGCTTCGAGAACCTGGACTTCCGCGACCTGAACCCGCGGGCCTTCGTCCAGAAGCACCTGCTGGACGAGGTGCAGCCGATCGTGGCCGACGTACGCCAGGAGATCACCGACGTCAGCGACACCGTCCGCGGCAACCCCCAGGACGTGACCCAGGCCATCGACGGGGTCAAGGACCAGAGCCCGGGCGGACCGGCCAACCTGATGGCGTCGGCCACCCCGGGTCGCTCCGGAACCCCCTTCGACTCCGACGCGACCTAGCCGGCCGGACCCCGGTCCCGGGAGGACGGCCGGCCCAGCCCGGCCCGCCCCGCTCAGCGACCGGTCGGGGCCAGCCCCAGCTGCTTGCCCAGCAGGCCGCGGCCCCGACGGGCCAGAGTGTCGGCGAGGCCGGAGAGCGCCCGGGCCGCAGGGGCGTCCGGGTCCCCGACCACGATCGGGACGCCGTCGTCCCCGCCCGCGCGGAGCCGCGGGTCCAGGGGCACCTGGGCCAGCAGCGGGATGTCGTAGCCCAAGCGTGTCGAGAGCGTACGGCTGGTGTCGGGCCCGCCGCCGCTGCCGAAGACCTCGTGCCGCTCCTCGCGACCGCTGTGCGAGCAGGTCACCGCCAGGTAGGACATGTTCTCCACCACCCCGATGACCCGCTGGTTCATCATGGAGGCCATCGTGCCGGCCCGTTCGGCCACCTCGGAGGCGGCGGCCTGCGGGGTCGTCACCACGATCACCTCGGCGTTCGGCAGCTTCTGGCCCAGCGAGATGGCCACGTCGCCGGTCCCCGGCGGCAGGTCAAGGAGCAGGAAGTCCAGGTCGCCCCAGTAGACGTCGGCCAGCATCTGGGTGAGAGCCCGGTCCAGGATCGGTCCGCGCCAGGCCACCACCTGGTCCCGGCTCGGCTTCATCATGCCGATCGAGATGACCTTGAGCCCGTTGGTGGGGACCGGCATGATCATGTCCTCGACCGACGTGGGTCGGGCGTCGCCGACCCCGAGCATCGCCGGAACCGAGTGGCCGTAGATGTCGGCGTCCAGCACGCCGACGGTCCGCCCCCGGGCGGCCAGCGCCATGGCCAGGTTGACCGTGACCGAGGACTTGCCCACCCCGCCCTTGCCGGAGGCGACGGCGATGACCTGGGTCAGGGAGTCGGGACGGGCGAACGGGATCTCGCGGTCGACCTGGCCACCCTTCAGCAGCTGCCTCAGCTCGCCGCGCTGCCCGTCCGACATCACCCCGAGCTGCACGTCGACCGCGGACACTCCGGCGACAGTGAGGGCGGCCGCACTCACCTCACGGGTCAGGGTCTCCTTCATCGGGCACCCCGACACGGTGAGCAGGATGCCGATCCGGGCCCGCCCGTCGGTCTCCACGCGGACGTCGGAGACCATCTTGAGCTCGGTGATGGGCCGCTTGATCTCGGGGTCGTTGACCTTCTCGAGGGCCGCCATGATCGCCGGGACGAGGGGATGGTCGCTCACGGTGGGGCGGCCGGGGGTCTGCTGGTCGTTCATAGAGCCCAGCCTAGGTGAGGACCGGAGCCGCTCACTCCGGCCGCGGGGCGCCGGACGCCGCCGGGTCGGCGATCTCAGACCGGCCAGCCGAGCCGGTGGTAGGCCGCGTCCCAGAACATCCACTCGTAGCGGGTGGTGGCGGCGAAGTGGGCGCGGCACCGGGCCTTCTCCGCCTCGCCCAGCTCGGTCCCGAGCGCGTCGGTCGCGGCCAGCACGTCCGCCACGATGACGTCGAACTCCCCGCTGCCGTAGGTGTCGATCCAGGCCGCGTACGTGGGGTCGGGGGAGGAGCGCGCGAGCAGCTCGGTCCCCACGTTGCGGTAGACCCAGTAGCAGGGCAGCACCGCAGCCACCGCCTCGGCGTAGGAGCCGGTGGCCGCCACCGCCAGCAGGTAGGAGGTGTACGCGGTGGTTGCGGGACCGACCGAGGTGCGGTCCACCTCGGCGGGGTCCAGCCCCAGCTCGGCGAGCAGCCGTACGTGCAGGTCCTGCTCGACCGCGACGGCACCGGAGGCGTGCTCGGCGAACAGGCGTACGGCGTCCTCGGTGGTCGCCCGGGCCGCGACGAGGGCCAGGGCCCGGGCGTAGGCGCGAAGGTAGTGGCTGTCCTGGACCAGGAAGTAGCGGAACGACTCCCGCGGCAGGGTGCCGTCGGTCAGACCGGTGAGGAACGGGTGGCGCAGGATCTGGCGGTAGACGCTCTCGCCGGCCGACCACAGGTCGGAGGTAAAAGTGGTGGACACGGGGACCATGTCTACCAACCGGTCTCAGCTCCCGCTGCGGCGGCCGTCGTCGTCGTCGAGCTCGGCCAGGATCGCGCGAAGCTCGGACCGGAGCTCGGAGCGGAGGTAGTCCCGGGTGGCGAGCTCGCCCACCGACATCCGGACGCTGGCGATCTCCCGGGCGAGGAAGTCCATGTCGGCCCGGCTCTGGGCGGCCTGGGCCCGGTCGGCGTCCAGACCGACCCGGTCCCGGGACTCCGTCCGGTTCTGGGCCAGCAGGATCAGGGGCGCGGCGTAGGAGGCCTGCAGCGACAGGATCAGGGTCAAGAAGATGAAGGGGTAGGTGTCGAACCGGGGCCGGGGCGGGCCGTACGGGAGGTTCCACAGCACCCAGATGACGATGACGACGGTCATGCCGGCCAGGAACTTGGCCGTGCCCATCAGCCGGGCGAAGCCCTCGGCGAACTCTCCGAACGCGTCCCGGTCGAAGGAGAAGGTGGGCAGCACCGAGCGCTTCTGCCGGCCCGGGACGTTGAGACGCTCGTTCTGGCGCCCGGCCCTAGCCACGGCTCACCGACCGCTCGTCCGGACCCGCGGGCCGGAGGTCTGACATCGAGTCCAGCTGGGTGCCCCGCCAGTCCTCCGGGAGGACGTGGTCGAGCACGTCGTCGACGGTCACGGCCCCGATCAGGCGGTGCTC
>JBBQAB010000170.1:0-3152 GCA_038198385.1 Propionibacteriales bacterium | reverse complement strand
CCCTACGACGTGATCGTGCGGGCCGAAGCCTCCAGCGTCGACGAGCTCGGCCAGCTCGTGTTGTCCCGGGTGCAGAAGGTGCCCGGCATCACACGGACCGTGACCTGCCCTGTCGTCCACCTCTGACCGCCGTCGGCGGGTCGGCGGCGGGCTGCTGAACGGCCTGCTGCTGAGTGCCCTGCTGGTCGCCTGCGCAGGCCCGGTCGCCGTCCAGGACCCGAGCCCGCCCCCGGTCGCGGCGGGCATCTGTACGGCACTGTTGGCCGACCTGCCCGCCCAGGTGATGGGCGGGGACCGACGGACCGTCGAGCCGGGCTCCTGGAGTGCGGCCTGGGCGAAGCCGGCGATCACCCTGCGCTGCGGGGTGCCCCGGCCGGCCAAGCTGCGCCCGACCAGCAGCTGCTTCGAGGTCAACGGGGTGGGCTGGTTCGCCGAGCAGGCCAGCGGCGGCTACCTGTTCACCACCATCGGCCGGACGGCGTACGTCGAGGTTGCCGTGCCCGTGGACTACGCCCCCGAGGCGGGGGCCCTGACCGACGTGGCCGCCACGATCACGGCCCACGACCCGCTGGTCTCGCCCTGCGCCTGAGACCGCTCGGCCGCGGTCGACCGCAGCGCTCAGCGCAGCCCGACGGGCCGCTGCAGGGCCAGGTCGAGCAGCCTCTGTACGAGCTCGGCGTAGGCCATCCCGCTCGCAGCCCACATCCGCGGGAACATCGAGTGCGGGGTGAAACCGGGCATGGTGTTGATCTCGTTCACGACCACGTCGCCCTCGGCGGTGACGAAGACGTCGACCCGGGCCAGACCCTCGCAGCCGACCGCGTCGAAGGTGGCGACCGCGAGTGTGCGGACCCGGTCGGCGAGGCTGGGGTCGACCTGGGCCGGGACGTCCAACCTCACCTGCTCCTCGGGGAGGTACTTGGCCTCGAAGTCGTAGAAGCCCGAGGCGCTCTGCACGCGGATCTCGGCGACCTCGCTGGCCCGGGCCGGTCCCCCGTCCAGGGCGGCCAGCACGCCACACTCCAGCTCACGGGCCCCGACGAACCCCTGCTCCACCACGACCTTGGGATCGTACGCCCGGGCCACCTCGATCGCCGCCCGCAGGTCGACGGGGTCGTCGACCTTGGTGATGCCGAGGCTGGAGCCGCCCCGGGCCGGCTTGACGAACACCGGGTAGGGCAGGGCCGCGACCGCGGCCAGACAGGCGTCGGGGTCGCGCTCCCACTCCTGGGGGGTCATCGAGACGTACGGGCCGACCGGCAGCCCGCTGGCCGACAGCACCAGCTTCATGAAGTGCTTGTCCATCCCCACCGCGCTGGCCAGAACCCCGGCGCCCACGTAGCGGACGCCCATCATCTCGAACAGGCCCTGGATGGTCCCGTCCTCACCGTAGGGCCCGTGCAGCAGGGCGATGGCCACGTCGACCCGGCCGAGGTCGCTCAGGCCGGCGGCGGTCCGGACGGCCAGGTGGCCGCCGTGCAGCAGCACCGCGTCGTCGGCGTCCTCACTCAGCTCCGGCAGCGACCCCTCGCTCACCTGCAGGGCGGCGATGGTGTCGTGGTCGACCGCCACCCAGCGACCGGACCGGGTGATCCCCACCCCGACGGCCTCGAAGCGCTCCGGGTCCAGCGCCCCCAGCACCCCGGCCGCGGTCAGGCACGACACGCCGTGCTCCCTGCTCGTCCCGCCGAAGACCACCGCGACGCGCGGGCGGCCCCGGTCGGGTGCGGGCGCCACGGGCTGCGGCTGGGTCATGGGGTGGGCCCTCCGGTTCGGTGTCCCGCCGTGGCGGTCTGGTCGGGTCAGCCCCCTCCCCCTCGAGGTGCCGACGCCTGACCCTACCGGGGCCGGGAGCCCGCGCTGGGGCGACGCGCAAGACTAGGGCCATGACGTCCGACCACGCTCCGACCGACCCGACCCCCGTCCCCCCTGCCCGCCACCTCGCCACCCTCGTGGTCGCGACCGGCCGCCCGGAGCAGGTGGTCGACGCGCCCCTGAACACCCCGGTCACCTTCGCCTCGACCTACGTCGGCCGCCACGACACCGGTCAGGGCGAGCTGGGGTACGGGCGTACGGGCAACCCGACCTGGGAGGCCCTGGAGACCACCATCGGGGTGCTGGAGGGAGGGCAGGCCGTCACCTTTTCCTCCGGGATGGCCGCCGCCCAGGCGGTGCTCGAGCTGTTCGGACCGGGCACGGTGATGGTGCTGCCGGCCCACTGCTATCTCGGGGTGGCCGCCGCCGTGGACCACCGGGCCACGCGCGACGGCTGGGTCCTGCGCCGGGTCGACGTGGCCGACACCGCCGCCGTCGTGGCGGCCGCCCAGGGCGCCGACCTGGTCTGGCTGGAGTCCCCGACCAACCCGATGATCGAGGTGGCCGACCTGCCGGCCATCGGGTCCGCGCTGCAGGGGACCACCGTCCTGGTGGTTGACAACACCTTCGCCACCCCGCTGCTGCAGCGCCCGCTGGAGCACGGCTTCGGCATCGTCCTGCACGCCGCGACCAAGTTCATCGCCGGCCACTCCGACGCCCTGCTGGGCGCCCTGGTCGTGCCCGACGAGGACGCCGACACCCTGACCCGGTTGCGCGACATCCGGAGCCACAGCGGGTCGGTGCCCGGCACCATGGAGGCCTACCTGGCCCTGCGCGGGGTGCGCACCCTGGCCGTACGGCTGGAGCGGATGCAGCACAACGCCGCGGTCCTGGCCGAGCGGCTGCAGGCCCACCCGGCCGTCCGGGCGGTGCGCTACCCCGGTCTGCCCGGGGACCCCGGGCACGAGACGGCGGCGGCCACCATGGACGGCGTCGGCTCGCTGATCTCGGTCGAGCTGGCCGACGCCGCGACCGCAGACGCGTTCGTGGACGCCACCTCGCTGTGGGTGTTCGCCACCAGCCTGGGCGGGGTCGAGTCGACCCTGGAGCGCCGCCGACGGTGGGCCGGCGAGCTCCCGCCCGTGCCCGAGGGGCTGGTCCGGCTCTCGGTCGGCATCGAGCACGTCGAGGACCTCTGGGCCGATCTGGCCCAGTCCCTCGACGCCCTGGCCTGAGCCGCGGGTCGGCTCAGTAGCGCTCGGGCTTGGCCGAACGCGACATCAGGGCCGTGATCATCTCGGCCGGGGTCAGGTCCCCGGCGATCACGGCCGCGACGT
>JBBQAB010000169.1:0-6107 GCA_038198385.1 Propionibacteriales bacterium | reverse complement strand
GTCGGCCGCGGTGGCCGAGGAGACGGTGACTGACCCGGGCAGCGTTCCCAGCGGGCGCGGGCGTCCGGGACCAGCCAGGACACCAGGTCCTGGGCCAGCGAGCGGTTCGGCAGCGTGCCGACCGTGGTGATCCGACCCGCGCCGTGCTCGGTGGTGACCACGGCAGGGAACCGCCCAAAGTGCGGGTGCTCGTACGCGGCCAGCACCGTGGCCCCCTGGCTGATGAGCCCGTCCACCCAGGCCGTGGCCCGGCTTTCCGGCGACAGCGTGAACCCGTCGGTGCGGGCCGTGATCGCCAGCTCGTCGACGTTGGCGATCTCCTGGTAGCTGACCCCGGCCGCCTCGGCGAGCAGAGCGGGTTTCACCTCGCGCCGGGCGCGACCCTCCTCGTCGGCGTACGCGGTCCGCATCCCGAGGACGAGGTGGCCGCCCGCCTCGGCGTAGCGGCGCAGCCAGGTCAGCAGCGCGTCATCGGCCACGAACAGCCCGGCCACCACCAGCACCGGCAGCTCGGCGGCGACACCGGCCGGGTCCATCTCGCCGTCCGGGCCGAGGATCTGATCGTCGTGCAGGATGCGGACCCCTACGCCGGCCTCGAACGCGCCCTCGTAGAAAGCACCGAAGATCCGGGCGTACGCGCGCTGGTCGGCCTCGCCGGGGCTGCTCGCGAAGGCGCTGCCGGTGGTGGTGAACGGTGACTGGCAGGCCAGGCCCCACTTCGAGCGGGCCGACCAAACCATCCCCACCTGCGCGTCGGGGGTGAGCCCGACCACCGCCTCACCCAGGGTCTCCAGCTCGCGGCCCAGCTGGGCGACCTCCCGGTAGACCCGACCCGGCTGCTGGTCGTGCGGCAGCACACCGGTCCAGTAGGTCTGGGTGCCGAAGTGCAGCGTGTGCCAGTGCCACTACTCGATCATCTCGGCCCCACGGGCGATGAACGCGTACGCGGCCTGTCGCCACTGGCCGTCCCAGCCGGGAAGTTCGTCGCCGACCCGCCGATCGGCCCGGCGTTGGTCTCGGTCATGAGGAAGGGGGCCTGCTGGGAGGAGTAGGCCCGGTCGCCCCACTCGAACAGGGTCCAGGTGCCGGTGCTGGTCCAGCCCTGGCGGGGGCTCCGGCCGGCGGGCAGGGCCAGCCCGTCCTGCATGGCGTAGTACGGGTTTCCCGCGGTCACGTCGAGGGCCCGGTTGAGGGCGGAGTCGCCGACACCGGGCCGTTCGTAGCTGACGCAGATGGTGACGAACTGGTCCTCGCGGGCGTACTCACGCACGATCGCGGCCTGCCCGGCGATGAACTCGGTGGTCAGCTGGGCCTGGAACGCGCGCCAGGCCAGGTCGTCATGCGGCGGGACGTTGCCGTCCGAGGTCCACAGGTCGGCCCAGGTGCTGAGCGGTGCGACCAGTAGACGAGACCCCACGCCTCAGTTCAGGCCTCGACGGTGCCGTAGCGGTGCCGGAGCCCGTCGACGAAGCGCTGGAAGACGCCCCGGTTGTGGAAGACGAGCAGGCCGGGCTCGTTGTCGACCTGGAACCCGATCACGGCCGGGTGGCCGGCGTAGCGGCCCACGATCCTGCGGACCACCCGCTCCGCGTGGAACAGAAAGGCCGGGTGGGTGTAGTCGACCTCCTGTCGACCGCCCCACGGCCACCGGTGGTCGCTGCCGGACTCGGCGGCGATCTCGGGGTACTTACGGGCAAGCCACATCGGGACTGCGTACGTCGGGGTCCCGAGCACCACCACGATCCCCCGGGCATGGGCCCCGTCCAGCACCGGCTGCAGCCAGTCGAGATCGAAGACCCCGTCCTCGGGCTCCCAGGTCGACCAGACCGACTCCCCCACCCGGATGACCGAGAAGTACGCCTCCGCCATCAGGTCGAGGTCGGTCTCCAGCCGGGGCGAGGGCTGGTACTCGTGGTAGTACGCGGCCCCGAAGAGCACGCGGCGTCGAGCGGTCATGGGGGGTGTCCTTTCTCGTCCGACGGTCCGAATCTCGTGTGCCCGTCGACCACGACCGTCACCCGCCCACCGACTCTCAGGCCCCGATCGTCGCGGACGATCTCTACCCGTCCGGCGGCGCCGACGGCCTGCCCCTGGGCGGCGACGTGGCGGGCCGCGACCTGGCCGGTGTCGCCCAGCCAGCGGGCAAAGGCCTGCATCGTGTCCGCCACCAGATTGTCGACCACGGCCAACGGGTTGCCCGACGGCGGCCCTGAGGCGAAGACGTCCACCGGGGCGAAGGAGAGGGAGGCCACTTCCTCAACCTAGCCAGGCACGCCGGAGCCGCGGCGGACGGACCGGGACCTAACCCCGGCGGACGACCTACGATGACCGGGTGTCCGACGATCGCTGCCCCGGGGTGCTGCGGCCCCACCTGGCGGCTGACGGTGCGATGGTCCGGCTGCGGATCCCGGGCGGACGCACCACGGGACCCGTCCTCGAGGCCCTGGGGACAGCCGCCGAGCGCCACGCTAGCGGCGTGCTGCAGCTCACCTCCCGGGCCAGCCTGCAGGTCCGGGGCCTGCCCGACCCCGTCCCCGCCGACTTCACCGCCGCGGTCACCGCCGCGGGCCTGCTCCCCTCCGCCGACCACGAGCGCGTACGCAACGTAGCCGCCTCGCCGCTGACCGGGCTGGCCGGGGGCCGCGCCGACCTGCGAGCCATGCTGGCCGATCTCGACACCGCCCTGACCTCCGAACCCGGGCTGGTCGAGTTGTCGGGCCGCTTCCTCTTCGGCCTCGACGACGGTCGCGGCGACGTGCTCGCCCTCGAACCCGATCTCGGCTACCGGTCCGTAGACGCGACGTCGGGCTGGCTGCTGGTCGGGCCCGACCGGGGTCGGCGGGTTGCCGCCGACGCCGCGGTCGATGCGCTGGTCGGCCTGGCCCGGGACTTCGCGGCCGCCCGGCAGGCCAGTGGCGCCTGGCGCGTACGGGACCTGCCGGCCTGGGTCGACGCTCAGCCCGACCTGGAACCGGTGTCGCCGGAGCCGGAGCCGGAGCAGATGCCTCTGGGTGCCGTCGGAGCGCACGCCAGCGTGGGCGTCCCGCTGGGCTTCCTCACCCCCGACCAGCGCCGGGTCGTCACTTCCGTGGCCGGCGACCGCGCCGTCGTGGTCACCCCGTGGGCAGGCCTGGTCGTCGAGGGCGGTGCATCCCGCCTCGCCGAGCTGGTCGCCGCCGGCCTGGTCGTCGAGCCCACCTCGCCCTGGACCACCCTCAGTGCCTGCGTCGGAGCCCCCTGGTGCGCCAAGGGCCTGATCGACACCCAGACCCTGGTCGCCTCGGTCGCCACCCTCGACGGCGTCTGGCCGCGGACCCACGTCAGCGGCTGCGAGCGGCGCTGCGGCGCCCCGACCGGTGCGCACGTGGACCTGGTCGCCCCGAGCCGGGACGAGCTCCTTGCTGTCCGCCGGGAGCTGGTGAGCAATGTCTGAGGCACCCCTTGCTGAGACACCCCCAGCGCGGCTCTACGACTACGTCACCGACCCCACCGACATCTACCGCCGGTCGTTCGCCATGATCCGCGAGGAGGCGGACCTGTCCGGCTTCCCCGACGACGCCCGTACGGTCGCGGTCCGGATGATCCACGCCAGCGGGGACGTGGGGCTGACCTCGGCGCTGGCCTTCCACCCCCGGCTGGTGAGCGCGGCCCGCGGGGCGCTGGAGGCCGGAGCGCCCATCTTCACCGACGCGTTCATGATCGCCTCCGGGGTGACCCGACGGCGGCTGCCGGCCGACAACGCGGTGCACTGCCTGCTCGGCGACCCCCGCGTCGCCGACCGGGCGCGGGCCTGGGCGACCACCCGTTCGGCCGCCGCGGTCTCCCTGTGGGGTCCTGAGGTGGAGGGGTCGGTGGTCGCCATCGGCAACGCCCCGACCGCGCTGTTCCACCTGCTGGAGCAGGTCGCGGCCGGCGGCCCCCGACCTGCCGCGGTGATCGGGATCCCGGTCGGGTTCGTCGGCTCGGCGGAGTCCAAGGTCGCCCTGGTCGAGAACCCGTGGGGCCTTCCCTACCTCGTCGTGCACGGCCGGCGCGGCGGCTCGGCGCTCTGCGCCTCGGCCCTGAACGCGCTCGCCCAGGAAGCGGAGATCGCATGACCGGACACCTGTACGGGGTGGGTGTCGGTCCCGGCGACCCCGACCTGCTGACGGTCAAGGCGGCCCGGCTGATCGGGGAGGCCGACGTGGTGGCCTATCACTCCGGGACCGCCGGCCGCTCGATCGCCCGTACCATCGTGGGCGACCTGGTCCGCGAGGACGCGGTCGAGGAGCTGCTGATCTACCCGGTGACCACCGGGACGACCAGCCACCCGCTGGGCTACTACGGCGCGATCGAGGACTTCTACGACGAGTCGGCCGAGCGGCTGGGCAAGCACCTGGACGCCGACCGGACCGTGGTCGTGCTGGCCGAGGGCGACCCGCTGTTCTACAGCTCCTACATGTATCTGCACGACCGGCTGGCCCCGCACTACCCGAGCGAGATCGTGCCCGGGGTGACCTCGTTGAGCGCGGTGTCGGCGGCCGTCGGGACCCCGCTGGCCCGGCACGAGGACGTCTTGACCGTGCTGCCCGGGACGCTGCCCGTGCCCGAGCTGGCCCGGCGGCTGGCCGACACCGACGCCGCCGCGATCATGAAGCTCGGTCGCACCTTCAGGGGGGTCTGCGAGGCCCTGGCCCAGGCGGGTCGGCTGGAGGACGCGGTCTACGTCGAGCGGGCCAGCACCGGCAAGCAGCGCACCCTGCGCGTGTCCGAGGTCGACCCGGCCGCGGTGCCGTACTTCTCGATGATCCTGGTCCCCGGCCGGGACCGGCGGGCCGACAACGCGCTCCGGGCCGCCGGGCTGGCCCCCGTCCCGGTGCCGGCCGCGACCGCCGAGGTGCTGGTTGTCGGGCTCGGTCCCGGCCCCGAACGCTGGCTCACCCCCGAGGTCAGCGCCGCCCTGGCCGAGGTCGGTCACGTCGTCGGCTACGCGCCGTACGTGGACCGCGTGCCCTCCCGGGTCGGGCTGCAGCGGCACTCCTCGGGCAATACCGTCGAGGTCGAACGGGCCCGGCAGGCCCTGGACCTGGCCCTGGCCGGGGAGAAGGTCGCCGTGGTCTCCGGCGGTGACGCCGGGGTCTTCGGGATGGCGTCGGCGGTCTACGAGGCCGCCGAGGCCGACCCGCGGTACGCCGACGTCACGATCACCGTGCTGCCCGGTCTGACCGCGGCCCAGGCCGTCGCGGCCCCGGCGGGCGCCCCGCTGGGCGCAGACTACGCGGTGATGTCGCTCTCGGACCGGCTGAAACCGTGGTCGGTGGTCGAGGCCCGCCTCCGCGCCGTCGGGGCGGCCGACCTGGTGCTGGCCCTCTACAACCCGGCCTCGCGGAGCCGGCGTACGCAGGTCGCCGACGCACGCCGGATCCTGCTCGAGTCCCGGTCCCCCGAGACCCCGGTGGTGGTGGGCCGCGACGTCGGTCGGGCCGAGGAGGAGCTGACGGTGACCACGCTGGCCGACCTGGACCCGGACACCATCGACATGAAGTGCCTGCTCATCGTGGGCTCGGCCCAGACCCGGAGGCGCGACGAGCACAGCTTGTGGACCGCCCGGTCCGTCCCCACCGCCTGACGGCAGGACCGGGACCGCGCGGCAGGCCTCAGGCCGCACCCGGGTGGTGCCGGCGCCGCCAGAACGGGGCGTCAGGCCACCGGCGCTCGGCGGCGTAGCAGTCGTGTCGCAGCACCAGGTACGAGGCCAGGGCCTGGTCGACGACTCGGGCGTAGTCGCCCCTCGCTCCGAGATCACCGGCCAGGAGGCGGCGGACGGCGGCGGCGGCGTAGCAGCCCTGGCCCAGGGCCGCGGCGATCCCGTACGAGGCGAGCGGATCGTAGGCCACGGCCGCGTCACCCGCGGCGAGCCAGCCCGCGCCGGTGACCGCCTCCAGCCGGGACGTGTGCGCCGGACGCACCTGCGGCCGCTGCCAACCGCCCACCTCCCACCAGGCGTCCCGCCCGGGACCGTCTCCCGCGACGGCCCCGACCCGGGTGCGGGTGACCGGGGCGCCGTCCAGCAGATCCCGCAGGCCCGCCGCTTCCCGGGCTCCCGTCCCGGCCAGCAGGTCGGCGTC
>JBBQAB010000168.1:0-2362 GCA_038198385.1 Propionibacteriales bacterium | reverse complement strand
GCTATGACGCCGGGATACTCGCCCAGTTCGACCGGCTCGCTGCCGACGCCGGGGTCCGGCTCACGGTGGCCGAGGCGCTGCCCGAGATCCGCCGGGCCGGTGACGCGGCCGGCGCACTGACCGCGGACGGGGCCGCGCGGCTCGACCCCACCGGCACCCTGGCGCCGGGCGCGTCGATGTGCCCGCCCGAGGGGGACGCCGGGACCGGCATGGTCGCGACCAACTCGGTCGCGCCCCGGACCGGCAACGTCAGCGCCGGAACCAGTATCTTCGCGATGGTCGTCCTCGAGCAGGGTCTGAGCCGGGTGCACCGTGAGCTGGACCTGGTCACCACGCCGACCGGGGTCCCGGTCGCGATGGTGCACTGCAACAACGGGGCCAGCGAGGTCGGCGCCTGGGTCGGCCTGTTCGCGACGTTCGCTGAGAAGCTGGGCGTCGAGGTGTCCTCGGGCCAGGTCTTCGAGACGCTGTTCACGGCCGCGCTCGAGGGGGCGCCGGACGGCGGCGGGCTGGTGGCCTTCAACTACCTGTCCGGCGAGCCGATCACCGACCTCGAAGAGGGCCGCCCCCTGCTGCTGCGGTCCCCGGACAGCAGCTTCTCCCTGGCCAACGTGATGTGCGTCCAGCTGTACTCCGCGCTGGCCACCCTGCGGATCGGGATGGACGTGCTGACCCGGGACGAAGGCGTACGCCTGGACCGGATGTTCGCCCATGGCGGCCTCTTCGCCACCAAGGGCGTGGCCCAGCGGTTCCTGGCCGCCGCCATCGACACCCCGGTCGCGGTCGGCGACATTGCCGCCGAGGGCGGCGCCTGGGGCATCGCGGTGCTGGCCGCCTTCCGTGGCGCCCGGTCCGAGGGCCAGACGCTGTCGGACTTCCTCAGCGCCGAGGTCTTCGCGGACGGCAACCTCGTGAGGGTCGACCCCGATGCGGGGGACGTCGCGGGCTTCGACGCTTTTATGCAGCGCTACGTCGCGGCCCTGCCGGTGCAGCGGGCGGCCGTTGAGCACAGCTGAGGGCGGGCGCAGCCCTGGGTGGCCGTGCCTGACCTCGCCATCCCCGGCTGGCTGACCGTCACCCTGCTGGTGCTCGAATACGCCATCAAGGTCATCGCCATCGGCGTGGTGCGGGAGAACCGGCGACCGTCGTCCTCGCAGGCCTGGCTGCTGCTGATCCTGCTGGTCCCCGTCCTGGGGCTGCCGCTGTTCCTGCTCATCGGCAGCCCCGCCATCAGGGCGCCGGCACCGCCTCCAGGCCGACGCCAACGCCGAGCTGCTCGGACGTCGACGGGTGCTGCACGCCATGTTCCTCACCGTCGACGACGACGTGCCGGTGATCGGGTCCTCCAACATGGACCAGCGCTCGTTCTACCTGGGCCACGAGATCTCCCTGACGGTCCTGGGCCCAGACTTCGTGGCTCAGCTCCAGGCGTGGCCCAGCAGTACCACGGCGTCAGCGCGCAGCTCGCGCTGACGGCCTGGAACCGCCGACCGGTCGCCGGGCGCTACGTCGACAACGTGATGCGGCTGGGCTCGGGGCGGGGGTGTGACTCGGGGCTCTAGGCGGGGTTGATGTCGGTACTTTCGCTGAGGTCCCGCCAGGCGTCGATCTCGGCCAGGCGGGCGTCGCTGACGTCGCCGTACGCGGTCAGGGCGTCGGTGCCCAGCAGCAGGAACGCGGGCGGGCGGGCGGACTCGACGGCGCTGATGATGGCGCGGCCGGCCTTGACCGGGTCGCCGGGCTGGGTGCCGTGCGCGGTGTCGTTCTCCTTGCGGCGGCGGCCGGCGGTGTCGGCGTAGTCCTCGATGGGGGTGGCGGTCTGGGTCAGTGACCGGCCGGCGAAATCGGTGCGGAAGCCACCCGGCTCGACGGTGGTCACCCAGATCCCCAGGGGCTCGAGCTCGCCCCGCAGCGACCCCGACATGCCTTCGAGGGCCGCCTTGACGGCGGCGTAGTAGCCCGAGCCCACCGGGGTCAGCTGGGCGCCGATGCTCGACACGTTGACGATGGCGCCCGAGCGGCGGGAGCGCATGCCGGGCAGCACCGCCTTGATCATGGCGACCGCCCCGAAGAAGTTGGTGTCGAACAGCGTACGGACGTTGCCGTCCTCGCCCTCCTCCACCGCGGAGCGGTAGCCGTAACCGGCGTTGTTGACCAGGACGTCGACACGGGTGAACGCCGCCTCGGCCGCCTCGACCGAGCGGGCGACCTGCTCCGGGTCGGTGACGTCGAGCGCGACGGCCACCACCCGCTGGGGCGCCTGCTCCACCAGATCGGACACCGCGGTGGCGTCCCGGGCCGTGACGACCACGTTGTGGCCGGCCGCGATCACCACCTCGGCGAGCGCGCGACCGAGGCCGGT
>JBBQAB010000167.1:0-3518 GCA_038198385.1 Propionibacteriales bacterium | reverse complement strand
TTCGCGCGGATCGCCGCTATCCCGCCACCCACCTGACCTCAGCACCCCGTCCACCACAAGCCAGGAACACCTCGGAGAACCGCCCCGGAGCGCCAAACCGGCCTACAAACACGCCCCGCACTGCCCAGCAACGGCGATCCGCCACCAAGATCAACTTCGGACGAGATCAGACCCCCCATGAAAGACCGGGGCTAGCAAGCCTGCGTGGACAAGGCCGTCAGGCTGCTGAGCCAAGCAGTCGACGGCGGTGCGGGGATCGTGGTCTTTCCGGTGGCGTTCATTCCCGGAACGCCCATCTGGATCGACTCCAGACCGATCTGGGACGGCGACGAAGACTGTTACGCGATGCTCGTCGATCAGGCCGTGGTGGTGCCGGGTCCGGTCACTGAAGCGCTGGGCGCCGCCGCCCGCGCCGCCGGCGCCGATGTGGTGATCGGGGTGCAGGAACGCGAAGCCCACGGCGCCACCATCTAGGACCCTGCTGAAGTACGGGTTCTCAGGGCGGGGTGCCTGGCGGCAGTCGAGCTGCTGGTTGTGACCGGTGAGGGCCGAGCAGAGGTCACCCCGCTGTCAGAGAGACTGCTCGTGGGGGTGGAGTCGGTCAAGAGGGGCTGGGAAGTGGCCATGGTGGGCGGGGTGAGCCAGTGCCCTCCTACTTTGATCAGTTCAGGACCCAGGTTCCTTTGCCGCGGACCAGGCCGAGGTTGAGAAGTCGACGCAGGTTCAACGCGGCGGTGCGGGTTTGCAGCCAGGCATGGTTCTTGCCGACTCCGCGGTAGCGAAGTTGGCGGTTCCCTCGGGCGACGAGCCAGGCAATGGAGCGTTCGACCATCGGCCGGTACTGCCGGTAGCTGGTCTGCCAGTCAGGGTCTTTCGCCCGCTGGCGATGCTCGCGCTGCAGCGCGTCGTGCTGGTGCAGGTGCAACGTTCTGCCGCTGACTGCCGCCGTGCAGCGGCTGCGCAGCGGGCAGTCGGAGCAGGCGACTCCAAAGGTCACCTTCCGGGTGGGGCTGATCGGCCGGGTGACCCCGTTCGGGCAGGTCACAGTGGCGGCCGTCTCGTCGACGGTGAATTAGTCACTATCGAATCCACCTGGCACGGCGGGCTGAACCTGGATCCACCGGCGGACCTGGCTGATGTCGGGTAGTTGATCTTGGTTTTTCGGTTCGCTCTGGTGGGCATGCGGGTTCGGCCGGTCAGTCCGGTTTCTCCACGTTTTCTCCGGTTGCGCCTGGGGGGCTGGGGTGGTCAGGCCCAGGTCCACAGCAGCTGCCGCGCGCTCCCGTGCCGCTCCCCCTTCGGGATGGCCTCCACCCCGCCCGGCTCGACGACGACGACCTTCGTCCCGTACGCCATCTGGGCCTCGGTGATGTCGGTCTCGCACACGAGGGTCATTCCCTTCCCCGTCCTGCGGTCCTGCGGTGGGGTCCGCCACGTCCTCCGGCCGCGATGGCCCGATTTCTACATCTGGTGACGCCGCTGTTCCTGGCCGCTGCGGTTCGGTTACGGGATGACACCGGCGGGTCGCGACGACCCCGACCGGGGTCGGTCAGCGGGGCGACAGACCGGGGTCGGTCAGCGGGGCGACAGACCGGTGAGGACCTCCGCGGCCCGGCGCAGAGCCGCCGCGTCGAGCTGGTGGCCACCGGGGTGCGCCAGGTCGGTGACCTGGGTGCCACGCTCCCGCAGCTGCCGTTCGAGCTCAGCGGTCTGGGCGGCGGGGATCATCGGGTCGCGCTCACCGTTGGACACCACCACCGGCAGCCCGTCGAGCGAGGCCGTGGGCGGGGTCGCGAAGGGGACCATGGCCGACAGCAGCACCGCCCCCCGCAGCAGCGCCGGGTGCCGCAGCAGCATCGCGGAGGCGATGTTGGCCCCGTTGGAGAACCCGACCGCCACCAGGCTGCTGGGGGCGACCCCGTACGCCTGGGAGGCTCTCACGACGAAGGCGGCGAGCTCGTCGGCTCGCCGCTCCAGGTCGGCCTCGTCGAAGACGCCCTCGGCAAGCCGCCGGAAGAACCGGGGCGTCCCGCCCTCCAGCACCAGGCCGCGCGGGGACAGCACCGCCGCGCCCGGGGAGAGCAGGTCCCGCAGGGGCAGCAGGTCGTGCTCGTCGCCGCCCGTCCCGTGCAGCAGCAGCAGGGGCGAACCGACGGCGCCCGGGTCCGTCGGCACGAATACGTGCGGACGGCCCAGCTCGGCCGGGCCCTGACCGGGTGAGCTGGTCACGCGTCGACCTCGGTCGGCTGCGGCGGCAGCCGCAGGGCCGGCAGCGCGGCGGCGATCTGGTCGCGCGACGGCTCCAGCCACGGCGGCAGCTTGAGGTGGCGACCCAGCTCCAGCAGGGGCTCGTCGGTGGCGAAACCGGGCTGGTCGGTGGCGATCTCGAACAGCACCCCACCCGGCTCGCGGAAGTAGATCGACGTGAAGTACTGCCGGTCCAGGATCTGGGTCACCCCTACGCCCTGGGACAGCAGCTCCTGCTGCCAGCGGGTCATGGTCTCCAGGTCGGGGGCCCGGAACGCGACGTGGTGCACCGTCCCGGCGGCCTGACGACCCGGAGCGGTCACCCCGGCCTGAATGTCGACCAGGCCCCCGCCGGACGCGCCGCCCGGCATGCCGAACCGGGTGCGGTCCCCCTGCTCAGCCTCGAGCGTCATCCCGAGGAGGTCGGTCAGCATCGACGCCGACGGGTCCAGCTGACGCTCCGACAGGGTGGCGGCGTAGAGGCCACGGACCGCGTGGTCGGCGGGAATGTCGGCCACCCCGTCCCAACCGGAGCGCACGTCGCCGACACTGGCGACCAGGTCGATGACCATGCCGTCGGGGTCGCGGAAGGAGAGGACCTCCTCACTGCCGCGGGTCACCGGGGCGTCGACGTCGACCTCAAGAGCCTTCAGCCGCTCGTGCCACCAGCCGAGCGAGGTCTCGGGGACGCTGAACGCGGTGGCCGTCATCAGACCGGCGCCCTGGCGACCCGTGGGGATGCCCGGCCAGGGAAAGAAGGTCAGCAGGCTCGACGGCGTCCCGGCGGCGTCACCGTAGTAGAGGTGGTAGGCGTCGGGGGCGTCGAAGTTCACGGTCTGCTTGACCAGACGCAGGCCGAGGGTCTGGGTGTAGAAGTCGACGTTGGCCTGCGGGTCGCGGGCGATCGCGGTCACGTGGTGGAGCCCGTACGGACTGAGGGAGGTCATGTCTTGCAGGGTGCCACTATATAGTTGAATTTTCAATAGATATGCGGAACGAAGCAACCTGGCCACCACCTGTCCGGTCACCCCGCGGCTCCGAACCACGGGTAGCGGGATGGGGGTCCCGAGCCGGCGAGAACGCCGGAGTCGGCGCCACGTGCGTCCGGCCCGAGGACGTACGGCGAAGGAGAAGAGCGATGTCTGTTCTGACCTGCGAGACCCTGCCCCAGCCCTACCGCCTCGATCAGCTGCTCACCGAACGGCTGAACCGAGAGGGGCTCTGGTCCTGGACCCCGGCCCCGCCCTGGCGTACGCGTCCGGTGCCGAGGA
>JBBQAB010000166.1:0-8386 GCA_038198385.1 Propionibacteriales bacterium | reverse complement strand
CGGACGGGAATCGAACCCGCCAAGCCGAGATGCTCGACTTCACCGGTTTTGAAGACCGGAACGGCCACCAGGCACGCGTACGCCTCCACGCACGATGAGGCTACTGGACGGGCCCGCACGACCGGGAGCAGACACGAAACCGGGGCCCGACCCTCCGTTCGGGACCGGCGTACGCCTCCCGCCTCGGGTCCCGGTGCCCCGGGGCGGCGCCGGGCCCTGCGTACAGTGGCCCGATGAGTGCCGCCGTGACCCCGACGACCTACCGGCTCACCCAGTTCGCCCACGGCGGGGGCTGCGCCTGCAAGATCCCACCGGGGGAGCTGGAGGAGATCGTCGCCGGACTCACCCCGTGGACCTCACCGGACCTCCTGGTCGGGCTCGACACCGGTGACGACGCGGCCGTGGTCCGCATCCCGGGCGGCCAAGCCCTGGTCAGCACGGCCGACTTCTTCACCCCGGTGGTCGACGACGCCTACGACTTCGGCCGGATCGCCGCCGCCAACGCCCTCTCCGACGTGTACGCGATGGGCGGCCGCCCGGTCGTTGCGGTCAACCTCGTCGGCTGGCCCCGTGACGTCCTGCCCGGCGAGCTGCTGAGGGAGGTGCTCCGCGGCGGGATGGACATCGGGTGCGAAGCGGCCTGTCACGTCGCCGGCGGCCACAGCATCGACGACCCCGAACCCAAGTACGGGATGGCGGTCACCGGTCTGGTCGACCCCGACCACCTGCTGCGCAACGACGCGGCGCAGGCGGGGCTGCCGATCAGCCTGACCAAGCCGCTGGGGGTCGGGGTGCTGAACAACCGCCACAAGAGCACGGGAGAGGTGTTCCCCCAGGCGGTCGCCCTGATGACCACCCTGAACGCGGACGCCTCCCGGTCCGCCGTCGCGGCCGGGGTGCGCGCGGCCACGGACGTCACCGGCTTCGGGCTGCTCGGCCACGCGTACAAGATGGCCCGGGCCTCGGGAGTGTCGATGGTCATCGACGCGGCCGCGGTGCCCTATCTCGAGGGGGCGCGCGACGCCCTCCGCGCCGGCTACGTCAGCGGCGGCAGCCGCCGCAACCTCGACTGGGTCCGGCCCCATCTCCAGGCGTCGGTGAGCGATGACGAACTGCTGCTGCTGGCGGACGCGCAGACCAGCGGCGGACTCCTGGTGGTGGGGGAGGTGCCGGGCGCTCCGGTGATCGGCGAGGTCCGGGCCGCCGGCCCCGCCGTCCTCACGGTGTGCTGACCCTGGCGGCCAGCTGTGGAGGTCTAGCCCTGGGTGGCGGGCTGACCCGCTTCGGCGGACCCGGCCTCGGCGGCGGCTGCGGCCCGGCGGGCGTCCACCCGCTCGCGCTGGGGGACCACGGTGTAGCGCGGGTCGCGCGCGGACTCCTGGCCGGCCTCGAAGACCCCGAACCGGGTGCACGCGGAGCCGGCGACCAGGGCGGCGCCACTGAGCGCGGCTCCGACCCGGCTCCGACCGCCGAGCGCCATGGTGCCGACCGCGCCGGTCACGGTGAGGATTTTGCTGAGCCGCATCAGCCGCCCCGGGGTCCCAGTGTGCAGCGCCTCAGCGGACAGCCCCATGGTCTGCTCCATCCGGTGCTCGATGGCGAGCTCGGCGACGGCGCCGGCCACCGCCAGACGGCGGGCGGGCCCGGCCTGGTCCAGCGGCGCGCTGATCATCGCGAAGCCGCCCGAGGCGGCTGCCGCCGAGCAGACGAAGACGAAGGGCAGCTCGCGGTGAGCGTCGTGCCAGGCCGGCGTCGCGGTGTCGGTGAGGAGGACGGCGGTGTAGGAGGCGACCGCGGGGGCGAAGACCGCCGCGGCCAGCCCGGCCGGTCGGGCCGCACCGTCCACCAGGCGCCCGAGAACACCGAAGCTCCAGGGCAGCAGCCGCAGAATCTCCGCGCCACCGGCCACGGCCGCGCCCGGACCGTACGCGGTGAGGATCCAGGTGCCCACCGACATCGGGGAGGTCGGCTTCAGCACCCGCAGCATGTTGACGAAGCGCTTGGGTCGACCCAGGTCGTGGACCAGGGCGACCATGCTGAGGGTGAGCGCGCCCAGCGCCGTGATCCGACCCGCACGGCGGATCGTCGGTCGGTCGGTCAGGTCCGCACCGGCGGACAGCAGCGACGAGCCGGCGGCCAGCCCACCCAGGAAGAGGTACGCGGGGATGTCGGCCTCCCAGGGGGAGGCCTTGACGACCGGGCGTCCGTAGTAGGAGGTGAACTCCGCGTCCGGGACCATCGGCTCCTCGCCCCGGCCGCCCCGGCGGCGCCCGCCCTTGCGGCGCTGACCGCGGTCACCCCCCAGCCGCTGGCTGGCGGCCCGGCTCGAACCCTGCCCCGGGCTCTGGGCTCCCGGTACGGCCTGCTCACCCCGCGGTGGTTCAACGGGAGCGTTCAGGTCGGGGTTGGAACCGCCGGGGGTCATCGACGGGTCCCGCCGGCGAAGACCGCCGCCGCACCCGCGAGCAGCCCCAGCGCGGCGATCCCGGCGTGCTTCCACATCCGGGGCAGGTCGGCGGTGGTGACGACCGGGTCCGGCGGGAGGCCGTACACCTCGGGCTCGTCCAGGAGCAGGAAGAACGCACCCGCCCCGCCGACGCCGTTCTCGGGGTCCTCGCCGTAGAGCCGGGCGTCGGTGACGCCGTTGGCGTGCAGGGTGGCCACCCGGTCCACGGCCCGCTCTCGGAGCTCGTCGAGGGTTCCGAACTGGATTGACTGGGTCGGGCAGGCCTGCGCGCACGCCGGGGTCTGGTCGTCGCTGAGCCGGTCGTAGCACAGGGTGCACTTCTGGGCGATGCCGACGTTCTTGGTGCCCTGCTCCCCGATCCGGCGGTCGATCACCCCGTACGGGCAGGCCGGTACGCAGTAGCCGCAGCCGTTGCAGGTGTCCTCCTGGACCACTACGGTCCCGAACTCGGTTCGGAAGAGGGCTCCGGTGGGGCAGACGTCGAGGCAGGCCGCGTTGGTGCAGTGCTTGCAGACGTCAGAGGACATCAGCCAGCGAAAGTCGGTCCGCTCACTGGCGTCGGCGGACGCGCTGGGCAGGTCGAAGGCCGGCATCCCCAGGTCGACCATGGGGCGCTCCGGCATCACCGCCGTGGCGGGCACGCCGATGGTGACGCCCGTGTCTTGGCGACCCATCGGCTTGCGCTGCTCGATGAAGGCGACGTGGCGCCAGGTGTCGGCACTGAGCTGGCCGGTGTTGTCGTAGGAGCTGCCCAGCATGTCGAAGCCGGTGTCGGGGACCCCGTTCCACTCCTTGCAGGCCACCTCACAGGCCTTGCAGCCGATGCAGATCGAGGTGTCGGTGAAGAAGCCGACCCGGGCCGGCGCGTCTGCGTAGCCCGCGTCCACCGCCGGACCGCCCGGGTTGGTGGACCCGAAGGCCTGGGGCTGGCGGCCGTCAGCGGGACTGGTCATCGTGCTCCTTCGTCGGGGCCTGGGTCCGGGAACCGCCGTTGGGGCCGGCGCCGGTGTTGCGTCGTACGTGACCGGTCATCAGCGTGATGCCCGCCCGCTCTCGGTAGGCGGCCACGTAGTCCAGCAGAGCCGGACCGCGGGGCCGTCGCCCGGGCTGCACGTCGCACGAGGAGACCTTCGACTCCTGGATGTGCACGTTGGCGTCGAGAGTGACCCCGAAGAGGTCGTTGGCCGAGTCCCCGCTGACCAGGGCCTCGTTGCCGACGCCCCAGTGGTAGGGCAGGCCCACCTGGTGGATCACCTTGCCGCCCACCCGCAGGGGGACGATCCGCTCGGTGACCAGCACCCGGGCCTCGATCGCGGTCCGGGCACTGACGATCGTGGCCCAGCCGTTGTTGACCAGACCCCGCTCGCGGGCCAGCTCAGGGGACACCTCGCAGAAGAACTCCGGTTGGAGCTCGGACAGGTAGGGCTGGAAGCGGCTCATGCCGCCGGCCGTGTGGTGCTCGGTGAGCCGGTGGGTGGTGAACACGTACGGGAACACCTCGGCCCCGGGCTCGTCGCCGGAGGGGTTGAAGTAGTTGTCCGGACGGGGGAACACCTCGCGGGTGGGATTGGCCTGCTGGCTGTAGAGCGGGTTGTTGACCGGGGACTCCGACGGCTCGTAGTGGGTCGGCATCGGACCGTCGAGCAGACCGCTCGGCGCGTACAGCCAGGCCTTTCCGTCGGCCTGCATGATGAACGGGTCGTCCCCGCGCAGCGCAGCCGGACCGACCGCGTCGTCGGGTGGGACGAAGTCCGGCGCCTTGTCCACGGGGAAGTCCGGGACGTCGTGGCCGGTCCACTTCTTCTGTTCCTGGTCCCACCAGACCAGGGCCTTGCGCTCGCTCCACGGCTTCCCGTCGAGGTCGGCGGCGGCCCGGTTGTAGAGGATGCGGCGGTTCATCGGCCAGGCCCAGCCCCACTCCGGGGCGACCCAGGACTGCTCGCGGCCGGGTTTGCGGCGGGCCGACTGGTTGACGCCGTCGGCGTACACCCCGGTGTAGATCCAGCAGCCGCCCGAGGTGGACCCGTCGTCGGTCATCTCGTTGAAGGTGGAGAGCATCTGCCCGGCCTTCTCCCCGGTGAGGTGCACGCCGTTGATCTCGCGCAGCACCGCGTCAGCCGAGATCTCCCCGTCCTCGTCCAGCGGATAGTCCCAGGTCAGGTCCAGCAACGGCCGGTCCCGCTCGTCGGTGGAGTCGGCCAGCCGGGCCCGCAGCTTCTGCCCGAGGAGGTAGAAGAACTCGAGCTCGCTCTGGGCGTCCCCGGGCGGGTCGACCGCCTTGTGGTGCCACTGCAGCATTCGCTGCGTCTGGGTAAAGCTGCCACTCTTCTCCACGTGCGCCGCCGCCGGGAAGAAGAAGACCTCCGTGTCGATCTCGGACGTGGTGAGCTCACCGGTCTCGATCTCGGGGGCGGTCTGCCAGAAGGTCGCGGTCTCGATCAGGTTGAGGTCGCGCACGACCAGCCACTTCAGGTGGGCGAGCCCGAGCCGCTGCATCCGTCCGTGGGCGGAGCCGACGGCCGGGTTCTGGCCCAGCACGAAATAGCCGTCGACCTCGTCCTCGAGCATCGACATCACGGTCGCGTACGTACCGTGGTCGCCGTTGATCTTCGGCAGGTAGTCAAAGGCCCAGTCGTTCTCGGCCGTCGCCTTGTCACCCCACCACGCCTTCAGCAGGTTGACCGAGTAGGACCGGGAGTTGGTCCAGAACCCCTTCTGTCGCGGGCTCGCAATCTCGCCGACGTAGTCGTCGAAACTGTCGTTCTCCCCGGCTGACGGCATGGGCAGATAGCCCGGCAGCAGGTTGAACAGCGTCGGGATGTCGGTGGACCCCTGGATACTGGCGTGCCCACGCAGGGCCATGATGCCGCCGCCGGGGCGACCCATGTTGCCGAGCAGCAGCTGGATGATGGCCGCCCCCCGGATGTACTGTACGCCGACCGTGTGGTGGGTCCAGCCGACCGAGTAGACCCAGGCCGTGGTGCGCTCGCGGCCGCTGTTGGCCGTGACCGCCTGGCAGACGTCGAGCAGCTGTTCGGGGGAGATCCCGCACGACTCCTGGACCAGCTCGGGGGTGTAGCGGGCGTAGTGACGCTTGAGGACCTGGAACACCGTACGCGGGTGCTCCAGCGTCTCGTCACGATGGACCTTGGCGTGCTCGAGCGGTGCGCCGTGGCCACCGAGCTCGTGCCCGGCGCCGCGATCCGCCTCTCTCTCGCCGTCCTCGTCACCGTGGCCGCTGGCTCGCGACGAGCCAGAATCGGACGAACCGGACTCGTCCGACGGGTCGCTGGTCGGACCTGTCCCCCCGGCGGCCCTCTCCTCCTGGCCCTCGTAGGCCCAGGAGGAGGTGTCGTAGGTGCCGGACTCGGGGTCGTAGCCCGAGAACACCCCGTCCAGGTCGTTGACGTCGACGAAGTCCTCGCTGACCAGGGTGGCCGCGTTGGTGTAGGAGACGACGTAGTCGCGGAAATAGAGGTCGTTGGTGAGGATGTAGTTGACGATCGCGCCGAGGAAGACGATGTCGCTGCCGGCCCGGATGGGGACGTGGGTGTCTGCCACGGCCGAGGTCCGGGTGAAACGCGGGTCGATGTGGATGACCCGGGCTCCGCGAGCCTTGGCCTCCATCACCCACTGGAACCCCACGGGATGGCACTCGGCCATGTTGGAGCCCTGGATGACGATGCAGTCAGACTCCTGCAGGTCCTGCAGGAAGCCGGTGGCGCCGCCCCGGCCGAAGGAGGCCCCCAAACTGGGGACCGTGGCACTGTGTCAAATACGGGCTTGGTTCTCGACCTGGATCGCGCCCAGAGCGGTGAAGAGCTTCTTGATCAGGTAGTTCTCTTCGTTGTCGAGGGTCGCGCCGCCCAGGGCGGCGATCCCCATCGTGCGTCGCAGCGGACGCCCGTGCTCGTCGGTATCCTGCCAGTGCTTGCGGCGGGCCTCGATCATCCGGTCCGCGATCATGTCGGTGGCCTGCTCGACCCCGATCTTCTCCCACTTCAGGCTCCGCGGGGCCCGGTAGAGCATGGTGGTCGCGCGGCCGGGGCTGTTGACCAGCTGCTCGCTGGCCGAACCCTTCGGACACAGCCGACCGCGGGAGACGGGGGAGTCGGGGTCACCCTCGATCTGGACGACCTTCTCGTCTTTCACGTAGACGCGCTGGCCGCAGCCGACCGCGCAGTACGGGCAGATGCTCTGGACGACCCGGTCCGCGGTCTTGGTCCGCGGGGTCAGGGCGTCGCTGTGCGCGGACTTGACCGCCGCACCACGCCCGAGCGGGTCCGATCCGGTGAGCTGACGCACCACCGGCCAGTCGAGAAAGGTCTTGCGAATGTCCATGTTGATGGCCACCTCCGAGCACAGAGTAGCCCGCGGTTTACCAGAGAAACAGCACCCCCACCCGGACCGGTCCCGTGTCCTCAGCCGCGACCGGTCGGCGGGCGGCCACAGACGTGCGTCGCCAGCGACACGACCCGCCACCGGGCGTCGAGGAGCTCGGGGCTGTGGGTCACCAGGAGGACCGTACGGCGCAGGGCGGCGAGCCGGTCCAGGACGCGCAGCGAGGTGATCCGGTCGAGGTGGGCGGTGGGCTCGTCGAGCAGCAGGATCGGGGCCGGACTCAGCAGGGTGCGGGCCAGCGCGACCCGGGCCCGCTCGCCGGCGGACAGCCGTGACCCCGCCTCCCCGATCCAGCCGTGCAGACCGACGCCGGACCGCAGGTGGTTCAGCCCGACGTCGGCCAGGGCCGCGGCAAGGTCGTCGTCGGAAGCGTCGGGTCGGGCCAGCCGCAGGTTGCCGGCCAGGGTGCCGCCCAGCAGCTGCGGGGACTGGGCCGCCCAGGCCGAGCGACGGCGTACGCCGGCCAGCGGGAGGTCGCGCAGGTCGACCCCGCCCAGCCGGACCTGGCCCCGGTCGGGATCGTAGGAACGCAGGGCCAGGGCGAGCAGGCTGCTCTTGCCCGCTCCGCTCGGTCCGGTGAGGGCGACGAGGTCGCCCTCACCCAGGGTCAGGGAGAAGCCGCGGAGCGCCGGGACGGCCGCACCCGGGTAGGTCAGGGTGACGTCGTCGAACTCCAGGGTGCTGGGCACCGGGAGGCCCTGGGGGCGGGGTGGGTCGGTGACGACCGGTGCCTGGCCGACCAGGGCCTGGACCCGGTCCGCCGCCGCCTGGAGCCGGCCCGCGGCCGCCCACGCCTGGCCGAGCCCACCGACGGCCTCGAAGGCGCCAAGCACCCCCAGCGCCGCCGCCGCCAGCAGGACCGGCCTCGTCTGTCCGGAGGCGACGTCGGCCCCCACCAGCCACAGGGCCGTCACGACCCCGAGGGCGGGCACCCCGTCGCGCAGCAGCGTGGTCGCCGCGGTGAGGCGGGAGGTCTCCCGTTCGGCGCGCTGCTGACGGGCGAGGTGGGCGTCCAGGGTGGCCGCCGCCGTACGGCCGCCGTCGGCCCCCAGGTGGTCGGCCAGCCCACGGACGAGGTCGAGCACGTCGGAGCCGACCGCGGCCTCCTCCCGGGCGGTCGCCACCGCCGCGGCCGTCCCGAGCCGACGGACCGCCACCGGGACCACGACCCCCAGCACGAGCAGCAGCGCCGCCAGGACGACCGCGGTGCCGGGGGAGACGAGGGCGGTGAGGCCGACCGCGACACCGCTGGCCAGCACCGCCACGGTGGTCGGGGCGACCAACCGGACGAACACGCCCTGCAGCTCGTCGACGTCGGTCCGGATCCGGGCGAGCAGGTCGCCGCCGCGGGCACCGAGCAGGGCGGCGGGGGCCAGCGGCACCAGACGCTCCAGCACGGTGGTCCGCAGCCGTGCGACGAGCCGCAGGGTGAGGTCGTGGGCGACCAGCCGCTCGCCGTAGCGCAATGTGGCGCGGGAGACGGCGAACAGCCGGACGGCGGTGATCAGGGGCAGCAGG
>JBBQAB010000165.1:0-4157 GCA_038198385.1 Propionibacteriales bacterium | reverse complement strand
GGCCGTCCTCGCCGCCCTGGGCGCGATCTCGCTGGGGGCACGATGGCCATGATGATGCCGATGCTCTCCTTCCTGGCCCCGAGCCGGCTCTGGCTGCTGCTGGTGATCCCGGTCCTGGTCGGGTTCTACCTGTGGCTGGTGCAGCGCCGTCGGCGCCGCAACCAGAAGCTGGGCCGGACCATGTTCGACCTGGTCATCCCGCGTGACCGGACCTGGCTGCGCCACGTCGCCGTCGGCCTGTCCATCCTCAGCCTGCTGACCCTGACGCTGGCCTTCGCCAAGCCGAAGGACCAGGTCGCGGTGCCGCGCGAGCGGGCCACCATCGTGGTCACGATTGATGTCTCCCTGTCCATGCAGGCCACCGACGTCGACCCCAACCGGCTGGACGCGGCCAAGACCGCGGCCGAGGCGTTTGTCACGTCGCTGCCGCCCAAGTTCAACGTGTCCCTGGTGTCCTTCGCCGGGACCGCGACCACCCTGGTCCCGCCGACGCTGGACCGGGGTGCGGTGACCGCTGCCATCCAAGCCCTCCAGCCTGAGACCTCCACCGCGATCGGGGAGGGGATCTACACCTCCCTTGCGGCGCTGGCCCAGGTCCCGCCGGACCCGAGTGACCCGAAGTCGGTCGTGCCGGCCCGAATCGTGCTGCTCAGCGACGGCAAGACCCAGTACGGCCGACCCTCCGACCAAGCCGCTCAGGCGGCCCGAGCCCAGAAGGTCCCGATCTACACGATCGCGTACGGGACCGCCGACGGCTACATCGAGATCAGTGGCCGCCGCGAGCCCGTCCCGGTGGACCGGGCCGAGCTGGCCCGGGTCTCCAAGATCTCCGGCGGCGAGGCCTACACCGCCACGTCCGCCGGCCAGCTCCGCCAGGTCTACAAGGACATCGGCAGCTCGGTCGGCACCGAGAAGGTGGACAAGGAGGTCACCTCGCGGTACGCCGGGTTCGGGCTGGCTTTCGCCATCCTGGCCGCGATGGGTCTGATCTCCCTCGGCGCCCGCTGGCCCTGAGGGCGCCGTCCCGGTCTCGACGTGCCGGCCCCGCGGTGCCGGACCTGGCAAGAAGCCCTTGTGACCCGGGCCGCTACGGGCGTATAACGATCTCGGTAGCCGTGCCGGGCCCCAGGTCCGCGACTCCTACGACTACGCACCACGATGTCTCAACGGAGAGGCTTGTCCATGCATCGTTTTCGGGGGAGGTCCGCGGCTGGTATCGCCGCGGCCGCGTCCTTGCTCCTGGTCGCAGCACCACTCACGGTGCCCGCCCAGGCCACGTCACAACCGGTCCTGGACCGGGCTCTGCCCCGCTCGCCCGAGCTGTCGGAAACCACCCGGCTGTCGGAGCGCCGGGCCCTGGTCACCGGAGAGAACGGCTGGGTGCTGTCCTCGGCTGACGGTCGCTACCCGGCGGCGGGCTTCCACACCCGCGGTGAGATGGGCGGCTTCTGGACGCCCAGCCTGAAGCTGCTCGACGGGATGTGGTTCGGTATCAACGGCGACTGGGTGGGCAAGGGCACCAAGACCACCTCCGGCTGGGGCTACGTCCGCACCGACCTCCCCGTGACCCACGGGGTGGCCGCCAGCCGTACGGACCTGGTGCCCGACGGCGTGGCCGGTGCCCTGGTCGGGCTGAGCCTGCGCTCGGACTCGACCCGGACCGTGACCCTGCGGGCGGACGCCCACTCCGAGCTGATGGGTTCCTACCCCTGGGGGGAGACTACCCCCAGCCAGAAGACGGTCAACCTAGCCGACTCCGCCCGCGTCGCCGGTTCCCACCTTCTCTTCACCGACAAGGGGACACCGCCGGACTCCAACGGCGAGCCCCACAGCTGGGCGGCCGCGGTGGGGTCCAGCCTGAAGCCCACCTCGACCCGGACGGGTCGCGACTTCCGCGGCCCGCAGGACCCGGCGGTCGTGTGTCCGGCCTCCGGTCCGAAGGCGCCGACCCAGCCTCCGCTGTGCGACGACACCGAGTACGGCAACGGGGCCGGCGGGCAGCTGACCTACCGCGTACGCCTCAAGGCCGGTGCCACCAGGACCGTCTGGTTCGGGGTCGGTGGTTCCACCGAGGGCCCCGGTCGCGCCCAGGCCGAGCTCCGGGCCGCACTGACCGACCCGGTCGCGGCGCTGCAGGCCAAGCTCGCCGAGCGCCGGCAGGTCAACGCTGCCAGCCAGGTGTCCCTGCCCGGGGACCCGCTGCTCGCCCGGAGTGTCGCGTGGTCCAAGCAGATGCTGGCCGCCTCGGTCCAGCGGTCGACCAACGTGAACCTGCGGCTGGTCGAGACCGGGAAGGCCTACCCCAAACCCACGGCCACCTTGCGGTCGATGCGCTGGATCGGGGCCGGCTTCCCCGACTACCCCTGGCTCTTCGGCACCGACGGTGAGTACACGGCGTACGCCGCCGTGGCCGCTGGCCAGTTCGACCCGATCAAGGACCACCTCCGAGCACTGCGCGACGTGTCCCAGGCGGTGAACGGGGGCACCGGGAAGATCGTCCACGAGGTCACCCCGGACGGCTCGGTCTTCTTCGGGGCCAACGCCGACCCCGGCAACACCGACGAGTCGTCGAAGTACCCCTCCGCCGTCGCCCTGGTGTGGCGCTGGACCGGGGACCGGGCGTTCCTGAAGGACCTCTACCCGGCGAGCGTCAAGGCCATGCGGCACGTCGCCTCGTTGGACGCCGACCACGACGGTTGGCCCGAGGGTCTGGGCAACGTCGAACGTGCCGGGATGGGAGAAGAGAAGCTGGACAACGCCGTCTATGCGATCCGCGGTTACGCCGACCTCGCCGATCTGGCCCGTGCGGTGGGTGACGTCAGGACGCGCCGGTGGGCGACCGGTCGGGCCGAGCGGCTGCTGCAGAAGTTCGAGCGCACCTGGTGGTACGGAAGCGACACGCACTCCTACGCGGACTCGCTGAAGGACCCGGGCAACGTGCAGGTCTTCCAGCGGCACTGGATCGGGCTGACCCCCACCGACGCCGTGCTGCCTGCGCTCCCCGGCCGCGCCTCGGCTCCACTAGCTTCCCGGACCCACGCCGTCAGCACGCTGAACCAGCATGAGCGGCCCTGCTACACCGGGCCGCTCGGGCTCTACCACACCGGCACCGGGCCGACGTCGGCCACCGGCGGGAACACCGGCGCCACCTGTGACTCGGTCATCTCGGCCGTGCCGAGCGAGACGAACATCTTCACCCTCAACAGCGCCATCGCGGCGGTCAGCGAAGGCAACTACGGCCGGCTTGCCGCCGACCAGCAGGGCACCTATACCCACGGTAACGCCCGGGCCCAGCTCGACCCGAGCCTGTGGGAGATGCCCGGGATGATGCCCGAGATCGTCCCCGGCGGTGCATTCGGGGCCAACATCGACAGGCTCTTCACCGAGCGTTCGATGGTCATGCAGGCCTGGGGGGCGTACGGGGTGCTGTGGCCCGTCATCCACCAGTGGCTGGGGGTCTCGCCCGACATGGGCCGGGGGCGGGTCACCGTCGTCCCGCAGGTCCCGGGTGGCCAGACCACGGCCTCGGGGAAGAAGATCCTGCTCGGCCGGTCCAGCATCGACGTGGCCGCCCGGCACGAGGGTCGGCGCTACGAGACGACGGTCGTCCGGCACGCCCGGATGGACCTGACGGTCGGCGCGACGCTGCCGCGCGGTGCCCACGTGGCCTCGGTCCGCGTCAACGGCACCAAGGTGAAGGCCAAGCTGGTCACCACCACCCGCGGCCTGGAGGTCCGGGTCGCGGTCGGCCAGGGTCAGGGCCGCACCACTTTGGTGGTGACGCGCTCCTGACGAGCGTCTGACGCAGAGACGGGGGCGGGTCGGCCGGGTGCCGGCCCGCCTCGGTCGTCTCCGGCGGCGCTCGTGCCGGGGGCGCACTCGGCCTCTACTACGCTGAGGGGATGGGGTCCCTGGCGAGCAACCTGGCCGACGTCCAGGCCAGGATCGAGCGGGCCTGCCGCGACGCCGGGCGGGACCCGGCCGAAGTGCGGTTGATGGCGGTGAGCAAGACCCACCCGCCCGAGGTGGTGGCGGAGGCCTACGCCGCGGGGGCGCGGCTGTTCGGGGAGAACAAGGCCCAGGAGGCCGCGGCGAAGGCCGAGACGCTGGCCACCGACCACCCCGAGCTGCGCTGGGCCATGATCGGGCACCTGCAG
>JBBQAB010000164.1:0-4902 GCA_038198385.1 Propionibacteriales bacterium | reverse complement strand
TGTGCAGTATGGTCGGGAAGCGCACCCGCCAGGTCTCCTCCCTCAGCTTGCGGCCGTCGACGAAGACGTGGTCGGAGCCCTCCCGGGCCATCTCCTTCATGATCGCCTTGGCCACGATGTCGCGCGGGGCCAGCTCGGCGAGCTCGTGCTGGCCGACCATGAAGCGCTCACCGCGGCAGTTCACCAGCAGACCACCCTCGCCGCGGACGGCCTCACTGACCAGCGGCAGCTGCCCGCGGGCCCCGTCGCCCAGGTAGAGGACGGTCGGATGGAACTGGATGAACTCGATGTCGCGCAGCCGGGCCCCGGCCCGCAGGGCGGCCGCGACCCCGTCGCCGGTGGCCACCGGGGGGTTGGTCGTGACGGCGTAGATCTGGCCGATGCCGCCGGTGGCCAGCACCACGGCGCGGGCGTGCACGGCTCCGACCCCGCCGCGGGTCCCCTCCCCCAGCACGTGCAGGGTGACCCCGGCCACGGCCGGCGGCTCACCCGGGGCTACCCCGGCCGGGATCAGGTCCAGGACCAGGGCGTGCTCGACGATCTCGATCGCCGGGTCGGCCTTGACCACCGAGACCAGGGCCCGCTCGATCTCGGCGCCGGTCGCGTCGCCGCCGGCGTGGGCGATCCGGTTGCGGTGGTGCCCGCCCTCCCGGGTCAGCTCCAGCTCACCGCTGGCGTCACGGTCGAACTCGGCCCCACGGGCGATCAGCTTGGCCACCTCCTCGGGCCCCTCGCTGACCAGGGCGCGGACCGCCTGCTCGACGCAGAGCCCGGCCCCGGCCCCCAGCGTGTCGTCGACGTGCTGCTCGACGGTGTCACCCTCGGCCTGGACCGAGGCGATCCCGCCCTGGGCCCAGGGGGTCGAGCCCGCGGCGACGACGTCCTTGGTCACGACCATGACCTTGCCGAGGTCGCGGCACTCCAGGGCCGCGGTCAGCCCGGCGATACCGGAGCCGATGACCACCACGTCGACCTCGGTCACCCAGCCGGGTGTCTCGGCGGCCAGCCGCTGGGGGAGGTCTGGCAGCTCGGGCAGAGCCACGAAGGCCGGTGCGTCCCCCGGCTGGTCCGGGGCAGGGGCGGTCGGCAGGGACGCGACGTCGGGCACCATGGGTCCATGGTCCCCCATCCACGACCGTGGGCCGACGCATGGGTGGCCTCCGCAGACGCCTTCTGGTCCCGCGAACAGCCCGGGGCCCACTTCCGTACGCCAGCCGGCACCACAGCGCTCGCCGACCTGGTCACTGACCTGCTGGCCGGACTGGACCCCGGCACGGCCGTGCTCGACGTGGGGGCCGGCGACGGGGCCCTGGTCCAGGCGCTGGCGGCCCGGCACCCCCAGAACCCGGTCACCGGGCTGGACCGCCGCGTACGTCCGCCCGGGCTCCAGCCCCGGGTCGGCTGGCGGCGGGACACCTGGGACGTGGTCGGCGCCACCTGGACCGAGGGAGCCGGGCCCGACTGGTTCGCCCGGCTGGACGGGCCCGCCCTGGTGCTCTGCTGCGAATGGCTCGACGACCTGCCCTGCCCCGTCCTCGAGCGAGCGGCCGACGGCTGGCGGGAGGTCTGGGTCGATCCCGCCGGGCGGGAGTCCCCGGGCCCACTGGCCGGAGCCGAGGTGACGGCCTGGGCCGACCGGTGGTGGCCCGACGGTGAGCGGGTCGAGGCGGGCGGGTCACGCGACGTGGCCTGGGCCGACCTGGTGGTGCGGCTCCGGCCCACCGGTGGGACCGCGCTGGTGGTCGACTACGGGCATGAGCGGACCGGTCGGCCCACCCGCGGCACCCTGGCCGCCTACCGCCGAGGGGCCCGGGTCCGGCCCCACCCGTCGCCGGAGGTGAACCTCACCGCCCACGTGGCCGTGGACGCCGTCCGGGCCGCCGGGGAGGCCGCCGGGGCGTCGACCCGGTCCTGTCGCCCGTTGTCGGACATGGTCGGCCGGAGCGCGCCCGGGGAACGGCACCCCGACCCCCTGCAGGACCTGGTCCGGCGCAGCGAGTACGCCGCCCTGGCCCGACCCTGGATCTGGGGAGGGCAGTGGTGGCTACGACAGGAGCTGAGCCCGGACAGCACCGAGCCCGGCCCCGCCCCCCAGGGCGAAACCGGGCTCGGGACCCACACTTAGCTGGAGCGGGTGGCCTGGACGGACTCCTTGGAGTCCTGCACCTGGCCTTGCACGTCACCCGCGGCCGAGGAACCCTCGGCCTTGACGTTCTGAGCGGCGTCGGTGGCGGTCTCCTTGACCGACTGAACAGCCTCCTGGGTTCCGTCCTTCAGGTTGGCGGCGGCGTCCTTGCCGATCTCGCTCAGCTCGGACGTGAGCGGCTCCGCCTTGTCCTTGACGGCGGCGGCGGCGTCCTGCTCCTTCTGGGAGACCGGGATGGCCGAGGACACCAGGAAGCCGAGACCGAAGGCGACCAGACCGGCCACCAGCGGGTTGCCCTGCGTCTTCTGCTTGACCGCGCTGGGCGCGCCCGACACAGCGTCGCTCACTGAGCTACCGGTGTCCGACGCCGAACCGGCCACCGAGTCCCGGGCGTCAGCCGCCGAGCCCATGATCCGGTCCTTCACGCCCACGGCACCGTCCTTGACCTTGTCGACCTGCCGCTTGGCGATGTTCTTCGGGTTGGCCTCGTCGGTCAACGCGTTGACGTCCTCGCTCAGGTTGGCCCGGGTGCGCTCGATGTCGGCGCGAATCTCTTCGGGGGTGCTCATCTGTTGTTCTCCTCGTGTCCTTTGAGTGCGTCCGGGATCTTGCCGACCGAGTCCGCCGTCTGCGGCAGACCCTTGACCTTCTCGAGCTCCTTCTTGCCGACCACGGCCAGGACGGCGGCCACGACGGCCCAGACCAGGGCCACGACCAGGGCGGACCACTGGTTGCCGATGTATTGGCCGAGCCCCCACCAGGCCGAGACCGTCAGGAAGACGAGGAACAGCAGTCCGGCAACGGCCGCGCCGGCCAACATGCCGACTCCCTTGCCGGCCTTGCTGGTCGACTCCTTGACCTCGGCTTTGGCCAGCTCGACCTCCTGCCGCAGCAGGGTGGTCACGTTACGGCTGACATCGCCCAGGATCTCACCGATCGAGCGGGTCTCGTCGGCGGACGGTCGATCGCTGTAGCTGTCGGTCATCGGCTGGCGCCAGGGGTGTCGGAGTAGCTGGTCGGGGGGACATCGGCATAACCCGAGGTCGGCTCACTCTCGGCTACCGCGGTGGGAGCCTCGTCGACCAGGGACCGCGTCGGGGTGTAGCTCGGCGCCGGAGCCGGGGTGTACTCCGGCGTGCTGACGGCCGTGGCCTCGTCGTGCTCGTCCTTGGCGTTCGCGGCCAGCCCCCGAGTCAGCCGACCCGCCACGGCACCGGCCACCCCCGCGCCGACCAGGAAGGCCACCGGGCGGCGACGGGCGAAACGGGTCAGCTCGTCCACGAGCTCACGCGGCTCGTGCGACTCCAGCCAGCTCCCGGCCTCGCTCACCTTGCGGGAAGCCTGGGCGGCCAGGTCCGTCAGGGCCCCGGACTCCGAGGAGCCCGAAACCATCGACTCGAGCTCGCTGGCGTAACCCTGGACAAGGCCGGCCACCCGCTGCTGCTGGGTGCTGGCCTGGGCCGACACCTCGCTGCCGGCCTGGTTGAGCAGGCTCTTCGCCTGGTTCTTGCCCTCGGCCGCGACGTTCTTGGCCTCGTCCTTGGCGGTACCGGCCACCTGCTGACCTGCTCCCGCCACCGTGTCTTTCACCTGGCCCGCCTCGTCCTTGGCCGTGTCACCGGTCGAGGAGGTGCCGCCGGGCTCGGAGGCGTAGCCGAGGTCAGCGGGCTCCGCACCGACGTAGGTCGGGTCCGAGGAGGCCGGGGGCGGAGTCTCACTCGCGAAGTAACCGGGCTCTGCGGTGGTGGCGTACTCACCCGGGGCCGAGCCGCTCCACGCGGAGTCCTCGGACCCTCCCCGGGTCTCGGTCTGCTGGCCCTCGCGGCCGGGAGTCCCGGCCTCGAAGCTGTCCCCACGCGAGGCGCGGTAGTCAGGATCCGGTGTCTGGCTCATGACTGCTCTTTTCGATCGAAGGAAGACCGCCCGTCAGGGCGGTGTTTACGGCGTAAATGACAGCCTCGATCCTATGGCAGCCCACCCGTGCCTGCCTAGGCCCCCTAGGGGTGGGGTCCGGGGAGACTCGGGATCAGGTCCGGGGAGACCCTGAACCCGGCCCGCGCGGACCTTCACCGACCGGACGGCAACGTCCACCGTTGTGACACGCTGTCGGCCATGCACGCACCGATGCGCGTCCTGGTCGGGTCCCTGTCCGCTGGCACTCTGCCGGCTGGAGCCGCCACGAGGCCGCCGACCGGCACGGTGCTGCTGGACCTCGGCCCCGAGCACCCCAGCCAGGCCGGGCTGCTGGAGCTGCGCCTGTGGACCCAGGACGACGTGGTGACCGCGGCCCAGGTGGTGGTCGGAGCCCTACACCGGGGGACCGAGAAGCTCTTCGATGTCCGCGACTACCGCCAGATCCTGATGCTCGCGGACCGGCACGACTGGCAGGCTCCGTTTGCCGGCGAGCTCGGCATCGCTCTGACGTGCGAGCAGCTGCTCAAACTGGAGGTGCCGGCCCGGGCGGTCTGGCTCCGTACGCTGCTGGCCGAACACACCCGGATCCTCAGCCACCTGGGGTTCCTGGCCTACCTGGCGCACCGGACGCGAACCTCGGTGGGGGGGTCCGAGCTTCGCGAGCAGCTGCGCGACCAGACGCTCCGGCTCACCGGCAACCGGATCCACCCGATGGCCAACCGCGTGGGCGGGTTGGCGGTCGACGCCGAGCCGGCCTGGCTGCTCGACCAGCGGCAGCTGATGAACCGGGTCCGCGAGGTGGCCGACCGGCTGGCCGGCCTCCTGGCGGGGCCGGTCCTGAC
>JBBQAB010000163.1:0-2211 GCA_038198385.1 Propionibacteriales bacterium | reverse complement strand
GTGGGCCGCCAGCTCCAAGCGAGAGGCTCCGCATCACACGTCAGTGACCGTCGCGCCTGGTTGCCCAGAAGCTCTTATCCGGGCATCCAGATGAGCGCGACAGCTCAACGGCTTCAGCCTCACGACGGCCGGTTGAAGGTGCATGGTGGCCGGAGCCACCACACTGCCGATGTTGACCGAAAGCACGTCGTAAGACAGGTGATCACCGTCCGACGTGACCGCCATCCGCGTCTTCGGATCGAGCGACTCCAGTGTGCCCTCGTGGAACTCCACTGCGGAGTTACGGGCCAGCGTCTGCACATCGATCCGCCCGGCGTCGCTGGGCATCGCACCAGCGGCCGTCGCTGACGCGACACCGCTGTAGTCGAAGAATCGGGGGGCGAGCAGGTGCATCTGATACCCAGCGGCAACCAGGTCAACGGCGCGCTTCACGACGTACAGGTGGGCATGTCCAGCCCCGACCAAGAGCAGGACCGGCACCCGGCGACCTCGAAAACTAGAGTAATAAAGTGGATACGCAGCCAAGGCGAACCCCGGTCGGCAGACGTGAGCCTACCCGGGACGCGTCAGGGGCTGCACACGAGCGGCCGAGTGGTCCGCTGCCCTGGAGGGGCAGCCGGACGCCTGGATGCGCGCGCGTCCGGAGCCGCACCGGCCGGCACGAACACCTTCACGCGATTCGTGGCGGGGTCGCGTACATGATCACGGCTACGCCGACCGGGCAGACGGCATCGGTGGTGTCGTAACGGTCGGTCCGGAAGCCGTCGATCACCTGCCCCGGCGAGCGCCACCGATCGGCGATGGCGGCGATCAACAGGAGGATGATCTCTCGGTGCTTCAGCTCGACGAGGTCTGGTCGGAGTCTCCGCTCGCGAACCGGATCCCGCCCTCGCTGGTGTGCTCAGGGTCGGTCCCGTCCTGCCATGGCGGCCGATGTCCCAGCTGAAGTGGACAAAGGTCGACGGCTCGTACCGTGTGAACGCGACCACAGTGACGTTCGCGGCCATCGGTTCGTGGTCGTAGATGTGGCCTCCGACGCGCGGTTCACCGTCTTGGCGATCGGGCCTGGCGAAGACCGCGCTGGCGCGTGGTGCCGAGCGGGTTGGCACGGGGATCTGCCCTGGTGAGAGCGGCACCGACCGACAGGCCTAGCAAGGTGCCGGCGGGGGCTCGTGAAGTGGCCGTCAGGAAACACGTTTCTGCGGTTGCCCACTCATCGGTGGATCCACTGAGCTGAGCTGAGACTGAGGGCGGACCGGAAAACCCCGCACCAGCCCGCTCGCATGGCAACTGGCCGGCTGGTGATCGTGGTGACCGGAGGGTGTCGCTGTCGACGGGCCGCGGTGAACGTCGGCGATCGGTACGGCCCTGCGTATTCCTCGACCCTAGGTTCATGTCCGAAGCAGTGATACAACGAAGTACATGAGTCGACCGAGTCTGCCAGTGCTGCTGCTACGACGCTCGGTCCAACGGATCGGTCTGCATCCCGACGACGAGAGCACGCCACCCGTTCGGCTCGATGGACACCGGGCGGTGGTGGTCGCGACCAACCACGGTGTTCTCGACATCGGCAAGCCCACCGGCGTGTTCGCGAGCGAGCTGTCGGCGGCGTACTACGGCTTCGTCGACGCCGGAATGGCGGTGGATGTGGCCAGTCCGTTGGGCGGCGTGATCCCGGTCGACCCGTTGTCGGTGAACCCGATCATCCGTACCGAGAGCGACGACCGGTTCCTGTCCGACGGCGAGCTGCGGGCCAAGGTCACCGAGTCGGCGGCGATCGGGACTCTCGATATCGCGACTTACGACATCGTCTACCTGGCTGGCGGCTGGGGCGCCGCGTTCGACTTCGGCTTTTCCGAGCCCCTGGCCGCCGCTATCACCGAAGCCAACGCGCAGGACAGGATCATCGGCGGAGTTTGCCACGGTCCGCTCGGTCTGATCAACGCGACGGCTGCCGACGGCCGCCCCCTGGTCCAGGGCCGTCATGTCACCGGGGTCAGTGACCGTCAGGTCCGTGAGCTGGGGATCGCGGCCACACCGCATCACCCGGAGACAGAGCTGCGACGCCGCGGCGCCCTGTACGAGTCCAGCAACCGGTTCCGCGACGTGCTCGCCAACCACTGGGTCGTCGACGGCAACCTTGTCACCGGCCAAAACCAGAACTCCGGACCTATGGTCGCCCGGGAGATGCTCAGACTGGTCGCCGAACGC
>JBBQAB010000162.1:0-4286 GCA_038198385.1 Propionibacteriales bacterium | reverse complement strand
TGGAGGAGGTGAAGGTCGGGCTACAGATCTTGGAGTCGCTGAACCTGCGTCCCCGGCGCCTGGAGATCGTCTCCTGCCCGTCCTGCGGCCGAGCCCAGGTCGACGTCTACAAGCTGGCCGAGGAGGTCACCGCGGGGCTTGAGGGCCTGACCGTCCCGCTCCGGGTGGCGGTGATGGGCTGCGTCGTCAACGGGCCGGGTGAGGCCCGGGAGGCCGATCTCGGCGTGGCCTCCGGCAACGGGAAGGGTCAGATCTTCGTCCGCGGCGAGGTCGTCAAGACGGTCCCCGAGCGCGAGATCGTCGAGACCCTGATCGCCGAGGCCATGCGACTGGCCGAGGAGATGCCGGCCGGCGAGGGTGGTCCTGAGGTCAGCGTGGCCGGGGGGCCGGCCCAGCTGAGCTCCGCGCAGGTCTAACCGGGCGCGCGGATGGTGAGCGAGACGGCGGACCTGGGGATCCGGGACCGCGGGACCCAGGGGACCGTACGGGTCCTGGACCGCCGTGACCTCGCCTCCGCGATCCGGATCCTGTCGGCCGACCCGGTGCAGAACGTCTTCGTCGCCTCCCGGGTCCGCTCAGCAGGTCTGGAGCAGGGCAGCCTCGGCTGTCCGGTCTGGGGCTACGAGCGGGACGGCGTGCTCCGCTCGCTGTGTCACGCCGGGTCCAACCTGGTGCCCGTCAACGCCGACGTCGACGCCTTGGCGGCCTGGACCGAGTTCGCCGGGCCGAACCGGATGTGCGCCTCGATCATCGGCCCCTCTGAGGTGGCGATGGAGCTCTGGCAACGATTGGCGGACCGCTGGGGACGGAGTTGGAGCGAGGTGCGCGACGTTCGTCCGCACCAGCCGGTGATGGCCATCACCGAGGACCCGGCCGCGGTGTGTCCGCCGCCCGACCCGAGGGTCCGACGCATGACCCTGGAGCACTGGGAGGCCTACACCGAGGCCGCCGTCAAGATGTACACCGAAGAGATCGGGGTCTCCCCGGTCCAGGGCAACCCGGCGGGCTACCGCTTCTACGTCCGTCAGCTCATCACCTCCGGCCGGGCGTTCGGGATCTACGAGCGGGGCCGGGTCGTGTTCAAGGCCGATCTGGGCTCGGTGTCGAGCTCGGTGTCCCAGGTCCAGGGCGTCTGGCTGGACCCCGAGCTGCGCGGCCGTGGCCTCGCCGCCCCCGCCATGTCGGCGGTCGTCCGCCTGGCCCGCACCGTCGCCCCGGCGGTCTCGCTCTACGTCAACGACTACAACCTCGCCGCCCGGGCCACCTACACCCGGGTCGGCTTCCGCCAGATCGGTGAGTTCGCGACCGTCCACTTCTGAGGGCCGCGTGGCGGTGGTCAACGAGGTCCCGACGGCGCCCGGTGGTCGGCCGGCGGGGCGGCCCGCGGGACGGTTTCGAGGTGCTTTTCCCGCACAGCGCGGGCCACGTGATCTCGTTCGCCTCCGGGAGGGGCCGCGGATAGGGTGCTGGAGGCATGCAGGTGCGTGCCGTTCGAGAGAGGCACCCCTGTGATCACCCGTATGTCGGAGCTGTTCGTCCGTACGCTCCGCGAAGACCCGGCCGACGCTGAGGTGCCGAGCCACCGCTGGCTGGTCCGCGCCGGCTACATCCGGCGTGCCGCCCCAGGGATCTACAGCTGGTTGCCGCTGGGCTGGCGGGTGATGCGCAAGGTCGAGTCGATCGTGCGCGAGGAGATGGACGCCATCGGCGCTCAGGAGGTGCACTTCCCGGCCCTGCTGCCGCGGGAGCCGTACGAGGCGACCGGCCGCTGGAACGACTACGGCGACGGGCTCTTCCGGCTGAAGGACCGAAAGGGCGGGGACTACCTGCTCGGGCCTACCCACGAGGAGATGTTCGCCCTCCTGGTCAAGGACCTCTATTCCTCCTACAAGGACCTCCCCCTCACGCTCTACCAGATCCAGACCAAGTACCGCGACGAGGCCCGGCCCCGCGCCGGTCTGCTGCGGGGCCGCGAGTTCGTGATGAAGGACTCCTACACCTTCGACATCGACGACGCCGGGCTGGCGAGCGCCTACGAGTCCCACCGTGGGGCGTACATCAAGATCTTCGACCGGCTCGGCTTCGAGTACGTCATCGTCCACGCGATGTCGGGGGCCATGGGCGGCTCGGCCAGCGAGGAGTTCCTCGCCGTGGCTGAGAACGGCGAGGACACCTTCGTCCGTTCCCCCGGCGGCTACGCGGCCAACGTGGAGGCGGTCCGGATCGACGCTCCCGAGGCGCTGCCCTACGACGACGCCCCCGCGGCGCACGTCGAGGACACCCCCGACACCCCGACCATCGACAGCCTGGTCGCGGTGGCCAACGAGCGCTTCCCCCGGGCCGACCGCCCCTGGAACGCCGGGGACACCCTGAAGAACGTCGTGGTCATGGTCAAGGAGGTCGACGGGTCACGGCACCCGCTGGTCGTCGGGCTGCCCGGGGACCGTGGGGTCGACCTGAAGCGGCTCGCGGCCCAGCTCGAGCCGGCCGAGGCGGAGGCCTTCACCGAGGAGGACTTTGCCGACCACCCCCTCCTGGTCAAGGGCTACATCGGTCCGGCCTCCTTCACCGAGGGCACTCCCGCCCCGCTGCTGGGCACCGAGGCGCCGACGAGAATCGCCTTCCGCACCGACCCGCGGGTCGTCGCCGGGACCCGCTGGCTCACCGGCGCCAACCAGCCCGGCCGGCACGTCTTCGAGCTGACCTGCGGTCGGGACTTCACCGCCGACGGGGTCATCGACGTGGCCGAGATCCGGGCAGGCGACCCGGCTCCGGACGGCTCGGGTCCGCTCGAGCTGGCCCGTGGCATCGAGATGGGTCACATCTTCCAGCTCGGACGCCGCTACTCCGAGGCCCTGGGGCTGAAGGTGCTCGACCAGAACGGCAAGCTCGTCACGGTGACGATGGGCTCGTACGGGGTGGGCGTCTCCCGCGCTGTGGCCGCGGTGGCCGAGGGCACCTGCGACGAGCGGGGTCTGTGCTGGCCCCGCGAGCTGGCGCCCTTCAACGTCCAGGTGCTGGCCACGGGCAAGGGCGAGGAGATCGCGGCCGCCGCCGCCCATCTGGCCGTGCAGCTCGACCAGGCGGGGGTCAGCGTGCTGCTCGACGACCGCAAGGCGAGCCCGGGGGTCAAGTTCGCCGACGCCGAGATCATGGGCATGCCCACCATCGTGGTGGTGGGCCGCGGGCTGGCCGACGGCGTGCTGGAGATCCGGGACCGGCGCAGCGGGGAGAAGCGTGATGTCGCGGTGGACGACGCGCTCGGCTTCCTGGTGGCCCAGGTGCACGGTCGTCCGTTCGCCGACGACCTCGGCTAGAACCCGTGATGGGGATCGACATCTCCCTGCCCACCCTGGTCCTGCTGGTCCTGGCCGCCCTGGCGGCCGGCTGGGTGGACGCGGTGGTGGGCGGGGGTGGACTGCTGCAGCTGCCTGCCCTGCTGATCGGGCTGCCGGCGAGCACCTTGCCGGCGTCGGTGCTGGGCACCAACAAGCTGTCGTCGGTCTGGGGGACCGCGACCAGCTCGCTGACCTACGCGGTCAAGGTGCGGCCGGACTGGCGTACGGCTCTGCCGCTGGTCGCCACCGCAGCCCTCGGGTCGGCCGGCGGGGCCCAGCTGGCGCGGTTCCTCCCCAAGTCGCTGTTCACCCCGATCGTGCTGCTCGCCCTGGTCGCGGTGGGCATCTACACCTGGCGGCGGCCGCAGCTCGGGCTGCAGTCGGCGCGCAAGCACGACGGGCGGGCCCACTACGGCCGCACCGCGGTGATCGGGCTGACGATCGGGGTCTACGACGGCTTTCTCGGCCCGGGCACCGGCTCGTTCTTCGTCATCGCCCTGGTGGCGGTCCTCGGCTACGGCTTCCTGGAGGCGAGCGCCAAGGCCAAGCTGGCCAACCTGGCCACCAACATCTCGGCCATCACCGTCTTTGCCCTGCACGGCACGGTCCTGTGGAAGCTGGGCCTGCTGATGGGCGCGGCCAACCTGGTCGGCGGCCTGCTTGGCTCCCGGACCGCGATCAGCCGGGGCTCCGGCTTCATCCGCAAGGTCTTTCTGCTCGTGGTCGCCGCCCTCGTCCTCAAGCTGAGCTACGACCTGGTGCGCCCGCTCCTCTAGGCGCCGCCGCGCGAACCCGCCGCCCCGGCCCTACTAGGGCGTGTCCCGCAATGCTTGAAGGCCGGGTTAGCCGAGTATGGCGATGTGCATGATCGTCATGATTTGACCGATGAGCAGTGGGAGCTGCTCGAGTCTCATCTGCCGCGGTCGACCGCGGGTAAGGCGGGTCGGC
>JBBQAB010000161.1:0-6775 GCA_038198385.1 Propionibacteriales bacterium | reverse complement strand
GTCAATCCGCTTCAATAGGGCGCCCAAGCAGGGAGCGGCCTTAAGTCAAGCCCATCGCCAGCCATCGAGGCCACTCCGATTGACGATAGGTGTTCCGCGGATCGTTCCTCGCGCTGCCACCAAGATCATCAGTCCGAGGAGGTCGAGGTGGGCCTAGTCCATGACGGCCAGCGACTAGGCCCAGCCGGCGAGCTCGCGGGCCACAGCGACGTTCGCGACCACCGGCTTCTTCCGCCGGGCGGTGAACGCCTCCCGGCGTTGGTGCAGCCGGCGGTTGCCTAGGTGGCCGCGGGCCGGGCCGCGGCCGGCGCCTGTTCCCACCGGGTCCGCATCCTCAGACCTGGGCTGCGGTAGGTCTTGCGGTGGTGCCAGGCTGCTTCGACCAGCAGCCGGCGGGCGTGGCCATCACCAACCCGAGGAAATGCCCGACCGTGGACCCGGTGAACCGGGTCCAGTCCCCGACCTCGACCGCCAACCCGAACCCGGTCAACGTGGAGATGCCAAGCAGGCAGCCAAGCCGGTGCACCAGGTCGGTGAACTCGCTGTGCTCGGCCATCCCGACGATGGCAGCGTCCAACCGGTTCCGCCGGTCCAGGGTGCGGACCCTCGTCTCCTAGGCAGCGTCGAACGCGAGCTGCTGGCCGGGCAGGTCGAACCACTGTCCGCGCAGCCAGTCGTTGTCGTGGCGGCCTCTCCACGGCTGCCCGCCGGTCCACACGATCCCCTGCCGCAGCAACAGCTTCGACAGCCGGTGCCGGGCCCGCATCAACTCGGCGCGGACATCCTCGCGGGCCCGGACCAGGTCCCGCGCCGCTTCCGTCACCGGCGAGGGCACCGTGACCTCGACGATCTCGTCGAGCTTCAACAGCCGGGCCAGGTGCGCGGGCCCGCGGGCTTCGGTCTTCACCCGGTCCCCGGACGGCCGCTGCAGCTTCGAGGGCGCCGCCACCACACACCGCACCTGATGGTCGCGGAGGTGCCGGGCCAGCCCGAAGCCGGTCGGACCGGCCTCATAGGCCACCGCCACCGGCCCCGGCACCCACGCCAAGATCTCTCCCGCGTCATGGGTCAGCTTCCGCTGCCACACCTCCCCAGTCGTGGCGTCCAACGCGTGCCCAGTCACCGACCAGGCATGCACATCCAACCCGACAAACGTACGCTCGTGACTCACTGAGGCCTCCCGCGACTGTGCTCTACCGGACAGCCGAAAGCCTGCCCGGCAACCCACGTCCACGTGCGAGCGAGGCCTCAGCCTGCTCATACCGTCTAGACCCGTCTAGACCGGGCTAGACCGGGCTAAACCGGCCGGAGCGGCTGACCGGAGCGGGACGGGAGCCCGGGCCTGGCCCGGCGCCGTCCCGCCTGCTCGGTCCACAGCGTCAGCACGCTGACGGCGAACGAGCCGGTCAGGGTGTACCAGACGGTCACCCCCCCGTCGTTCAGGACAGTCCCCAGCACCGCCGTCGCGAGGGCGGCGAAGGCGGTGACCCGCACGGTGTCGAACCGATCGGCGAGCGCGGGGAGTACGCGGCGGAACAACAGCCACCAGACCAGCGCACCGAGCAGCACCGACCCGATGCCCGCCGGGCTGAGCAGCGAGGCGCCCGCCGCGACGGCCTTGCGGATGACCACGTCCTGCGCGTCGCCGTCGGCCACCCGCTGGACGAAGGCCCCGAGGTGGCTGCGGGCGGCCGGGCCGCGGCGCCAGTCCAGCCAGGAGATAAGGGCGACGGCCAGGGCGGCGGCGGCACCGGCCGCGATCACCCGGCTCCAGGTGATGCGTAGCCCGGACCAGACCAGGAGCAGCCCGACCAGCACCGGGGTCAACACGATCACGCCGCCGAAGTCGGTACCCATGGAGGGCCAGCCCTCGGTGCCGATCACCCCGAAGCCGAGGAGGGCCACCACGACCAGCGCCGTACGCGGCCGTCCCGCCCGCCGCAGCCGGTGGGCCAGGTAGCCGAGGACCACCAGGGTGGCGGAGGCGTAGACGGCAAAGGTGACGTTGCCGAAGCCGTACCAGCGCCCGCCGTTCACAGGCCGGGAGTTGAACATCGACCCGGGCTCCATCACCGCCCCGAGCGCGGCGTCGACGGCGAAGGCGGCCACGGTGCCGACGGCCGCGACCACGGCGACGGGGACCCGCAGCGCCCGGGCCGAGGCCAGGCTCAGGACGGCCAGCAGGAGCACCAGACCGCCGACCGTCAGGCTCAGGACCAGTCCGGGTCGGGCGGCCTCCGACCAGGGCACGGCGCCGGTGAGCACCATCGCGGTGGGGAGGCTGACGGCGACCGCGCTGGCGATCCGCATCCCGCTCCACCGCCGTCGCAGGAGGCTAGCCAGATACAGGACGATCACCGCGGCGCCGCCGATCCCGACCGCGAGGTCGCCGCGCAGCACCGCGGTGGAGAGCGCCGCCAGGCTGGATAGGCGGTGCTGGGTCTCCTCGGCGGTGACCGCACCGCGGTCGACCGCGAAGGGCGCCCCGTCGACCGGGAGGCTGCTGGTCGGGGTGCCGCCGCCGACCCCGATCAGGGTCCGGGTCAGGTCGGTCAGGTTGACCACGCCGTCCCGACGGGTGCTGGTCGAGGTCAGCCAGCCGGAGGGGTCGGCGCCCACGGCGTAGAGCAGCTGCAGGCTCGGGTCGCTGCTGCCGGCGACGGGGCCGATGCCCGTGACGACCAGGCTGGTGCCCGCCCGCCCGGCGAGGCCCCGGATGATCGCGTCCGACTGGTCTCCGCCGTCGACCAGGGTGACCGGACAGGGGGTGACCAGTCCGCCGGTCACGAAGTCCGATGCGGTCTCGTAACGGGCCAGGCTGCCGTCAGGCCGGGCTGCGGCGAGGGCGGCGCCGGGTCCGACCGCGGCGACGCAGCCCGGGACCGAGGCGGCCAGCGTGCCGAGCTGGGCGTCCCCGTACCCGTCGGCTGCTGCGGCCAGCCGCTGCGGCCAGTCGGTCACCCGCTGGTCCTGCACCGTCGGGGTGCAGAGATCGGCCACCCCGGCCCGCCGACCGGCGCCCAGGGTCGTCCAGCCGGCGGCGGCACAGTCCCCGACGTAGCGGGGGCGGACCGAGATGGCTCCGGACTGGACCGCCGGCTGGCCGTCGATCACCTCGCGGTCGACCGCGCCGACCTGGTAGCGCCCCTCGAGCCCCACGACCACCAGACGGTCCCCGCCGAACGTCAGGGGCACGGGCGCGGGTCGCGCGCCGTCGATCAGACGAAGCCCGACGAAGGCGACCAGGATGAGCAGGCCGACGACGACGAGGCGAGCCGTGCTGGCGGTGGCCCTCGGAGGCGGCGGGCCGCTCATGCGGAACGGTCGGACGACACGGACTCCAGCCCGGGCCCGCCGGGGGTGACCGTCAGGCTGCTGGAGCGACGGACGACGAGCTCGGGCACGAACCGTACGCTTTGGTGCTCGTGCGGCTGGTCGTCGTCGGCGGCCTCGATCTCCTCGAACAGCAGCTCGGCGGCGCGGCGGCCGAGCTGGGCCCGCGGCTGCCGGATGGAGGACAGCGGCACCGCGGCGGACTCCGCGAACGAGATGTCGTCGTAGCCGATCAGGGCCACGTCCTCGGGGACCCGCAGCCCGTGGGTGACGAAGCCCTGGAGCAGGCCGATCGCGAGCAGGTCGTTCACGGCGAAGACGGCGGTCGGGCGTTCCAGGTCGCTGAGCATAGCCAGCTCCCCGGCGGCGGAGACGCCGGAGTGGGTGTCGGTGGCGCGGGTGGAGACGGTCAGCAGCGACGCCTCCGAGCCGTGCGCGGTCCGGGCCAGCTCGGCTCCGGTCCGGCGGTCGCGCACCTGGTGCAGCTCGCCGGGCCCCCCGACCACGGCGATGTTGGTGTGGCCCTGCCGCAGCAGGTGGTCCATGGCCAGCCGGCCCCCCTCGACGTCGTCCACCGAGACCGAGCAGTAACCGGTCCCGCCTCCGGTGCGGTCCACGATCACCACCGGAATGCCGCGTCGCCGCAGCTGTTCGACCCGGTCGCTGAGTCCGCGGATCGGCGCGCAGAGCACGCCCCGCACCCGCTGCTGCTCGAACAGCAGCAGCTGCTCGCCCTCGCGCTGTGGGTCCGCGGCACTGTTGCCGACCTGCACCGAGAGGCCGCGCTCGTGCACCAGGTCCTCGACCCCGAGGAGCACGTCGGTAAAGAACGGGTTGCTGATGTCCATCACGACCATGCCGACGGACCGGCTCCGCCCGGCCCGCAGCTGGCGGGCCGACTCGTTGGGCACCCAGCCGAGCTTGGCGATCGCGACCTGCACCCGCTCCCGGGTGGCGGCGGTGACCATGTTGGGGGAGTTGACCACGTTGGAGACGGTGCCCAGTGACACCCCGGCCAGGGCGGCGACGTCCTTCATGCTCACGGAGGTCTTGCGCACCACCTGGGTCCGCCCCCTCGCTGCTCCGGTCTTTTCGATGGCGACGTGTCAGCTGACACCGGCCGCGTACGTCGGGGCACACGATAGCGGCCCCCCCGCCGGGCGGCGAGACGGCCGACGGCTGCCCGCTTCGGCGGACCTGCCCTCAGGAGCCCCCGTCCGGGCCCCCGCCCACCGGCGTCCGGGTCGGCGCGTACGTCGTGAGCTCGAGCTGGCGTCCCAGCATGAGCCGGAGGTCGTCGAGGTCGGCGGGCAGCAGTCCGGCGGTCCGGGCCTGGACGGCGAGGTTGCCCAGGGCGGTCGCCTCGACCGGACCGGCCAGCACCGTACGCCCGCTCAGGTCGGCGGTGAGCTGGCAGAGCAGCGTGTTCTGCGATCCACCGCCCACGATGTGCACCGCGCTGACCCGCTGGTCGGCGATCCGTTCGGCCTGGGTGATGGTCGCGGCGTACGCGGTGGCCAGGGAGTCGAGGATGCAGCGCACCACCGCAGCCGGCCCGTCGGCCAGCGGCTGGCCCTGGGCCTGGCCGGCGGCCCGGATCCGGGACGGCATGTCACCGGGGGTGATCAGGTTGGCCGCGTCGACGTCGATCACCGGGCCGCCCGCCGGCAGCGCGGCGGCCGCTGCGAGCACCTCGGCCTGGTCACACGGCTCCCCGGCCTCGCGCCAGGTGCGGAGCGACTCCTGCAGCAGCCACAGCCCGCCCAGGTTGCGCAGGAAGCGCACCAGGCCGTCCAGCCCGCCCTCGTTGGTGAAGTTGGCCGCCCGGCTGGCCTCGCTCAGCACGGGCTGGTCGAGCTCCAGTCCGACCAGGGACCAGGTGCCGCAGGAGATGTAGGCGAAGTCGGGCTGCGTGGCGGGCACCCCGACCACCGCCGAGGCGGTGTCGTGCGACCCCACGGCGACCACGGTCGTCGTGGTCGGGAGCCCGGTCCGGGCGCTCACCTCGGGCCGGAGGAGCCCGAGCCCGGTCCCGGCCTCGACCAGGGGCGGGAACAGCGACGTGGGCAGGTCGAGGGTCTCGAAGAGCTCGGCCGAGAAGGTCCGGGTCCGGGCGTCGAGCAGGCCGGTGGTGGAGGCGTTCGTGGTCTCGGTGGCCAGCCGCCCGGTGAGCCAGTAGGCCAGCAGGTCCGGCAGCAGCACCGCGTGGGTGGCTCGCGACCAGAGCGGGCCCCGCTGCTCGGCCGCCAGCTGGTACACCGTGTTGAAGGGGAGGAACTGGAGCCCGGTCACCGTGTACAGGCGCTGCGGGTCGACCCGGGCGTGCACGTCGTCGACGACGGCGTCGGTGCGGGAGTCGCGGTAGGCCACCGGCTCGGCCAGCAGGCGCCCGTCGCCGTCGATCAGCCCGTAGTCCACCGCCCAGGTGTCGATGCCGAGGCTGACCACGTCCGGGTAGTGCTCCGCCAGGGCGGTGAGACCGACGAGCACCTGCTCGAACAGCCCGCTCAGGTCCCAGTGCAGGTGGCCGTCCACCTCGGTGGCGCCGTTGGGGAAGCGGTGGACCACGTCCAGCTCCACCGACCCGTCCCTGAACCGGCCGGCCACCACCCGGCCGCTGGACGCCCCGATGTCGATGGCCGCGAAAACGGCTCCGTCAGGACGTCGATCAGAGGGCATCTAGCGGAGGAAGGCCGCGGTCACGCCGGCGTCCACCGGGATGTGCAGCCCCGTGGTGTGGCTGAGGTCGGCCGAGCAGAGGACGAAGACCGCGTTGGCCACATGGTCGGGCAGCACCTCCCGCTTCAGCAGGGTGCGCTGGGCGTAGTAGGCGCCGAGGTCCTCCTCGGGTACGCCGTACACGGCCGCCCGCTTGGCTCCCCAGCCGCCGGCGAAGATGCCCGAGCCGCGGACGACCCCGTCGGGGTTGATGCCGTTGACCTTGACCCCGTGTTCGCCGAGCTCGGCGGCCAGCAGCCGGACCTGGTGGGCCTGGTCGGCCTTGGTGGCGGAGTAGGCGATGTTGTTGGGGCCGGCGAAGACCGAGTTCTTGCTGCTGATGTAGACGATGTCCCCGCCCAGATGCTGCTCGATCAGGACCTTGGCCGCCGCGCGGGAGACCAGGAACGACCCCTTGGCCATCACGTTGTGCTGCAGGTCCCAGTCGGCCACGGTCGTCTCGAGCAGTGACTTCGACAGCGACAGGCCGGCGTTGTTCACCACCAGGTCCAGCCCCCCGAAGGCCAGCACCGTCGCCTCGACCGCGCGCTGGACCGCGTCCTCGTCGGTGACGTCGGCGACGATCCCCACGGCCACGTCGGTGGTGCCGAGCGCGGCCGCCGCGGCCTGCGCCTTGGCCAGGTCGAGGTCGGCGATCACCACGCACGCCCCCTCGGCGGCGAGCCGGGTGGCGATGGCCTTGCCGATCCCCGACGCGGCACCG
>JBBQAB010000160.1:0-4270 GCA_038198385.1 Propionibacteriales bacterium | reverse complement strand
GGTTGAGCGGCCAGTGTCGCTGTCGCTGTCCGAACTGCGTGGGCTGGGTACGTCTGAGCAGGTCACCAAGCACAACTGCATCCAGGGCTGGACCGCGATCGCCGAGTGGGGCGGGGTGCCGCTGGCCCGCATCGTCGAATTGGTCCGGCCCGATCCGAAGGCCAAGCACGTCGTGTTCTACGCCTTCGACGACAAGGGGGTCACCGAGGGTGAGGGGAGGTACGGCTTCTTCTACGGCAGCATTCCTCTTTATCTGGCTAGTGATCCTCAGACCATCTTGGCGTTGGACATGAACGCTGCGCCGGTGCCGATCGAGCACGGGGCGCCGGTCCGGGTCCGGATCGAGACTCAGCTGGGGTTCAAGATGGTCAAGTGGGTCAAGGCGATTGAGTTCGTCGAGGACTACCGCGACATCGGCCAAGGACAAGGCGGTTGGCGCGAGGACCAGCAGTACTACGCCAACGCCGCCGGCATCTAGACCCACGCCGCCGGCATCTAGACCCGACCACACCAAGGAAGGCTTACCGCGCATGAACAGCACTGATTCCTCGGGAGGGTTTTCGCCGCACGTGCTACGCGAGTACGCGCTGCTGGCCGACGGTGAACGTGGTGTCTTGGTCGGCCCGCGCGGGGACTATGCGTGGATGTGCGCACCACGGTGGGACTCCGACGCAGTCTTCTCCTCCCTGGTCGGGGGGCCAGGTGGCTACGCGGTCACCCCGACGGGCCGGTTCGTGTGGGGCGGCTCCTACGAGGGTGCCAGCTTGATCTGGCGTTCGCGCTGGATCACCGAGAACGGTGTAGTGGAATGCCGTGAGGCGCTGGCCTTTCCCGGGGAGCCGGGCCGGGCGATCGTACTGCGGCGCATCATGGCCGTCGTCGGCGATGCCGAGGTGACGGTGTCGCTGGACGTCCGCGCCGGGTTCGGACATCACCGGACCAGTTCCCTCTCCCGCGAAGATGGGGTGTGGACGGGTCGCAGTGGCCCACTTCACCTGCGCTGGGTCGGCGCTGAACAGGCCCAGCCCGGCTTCGGTGGCCAGAACAAGAACACGTTGGCGATGCACCTCAACCTGACCGCCGGTGAGCACCACGATCTGGTCTTGGAACTGTCGGAGCAGAGCCTGCCCCCGACACCGCCCGACCCCGACCAGGCCTGGGAAGCTACCGCGTACGCCTGGGACGCCGCGGTACCAGATCTCACCGACACGATCGCGCCGACCGACGCACGACACAGCTACGCGGTGCTACGCGGACTGACCAGCACCGGCGGCGGGATGGTCGCCGCCGCGACAATGGGCCTGCCCGAACGCGCCGAACAAGGCCGCAACTACGACTACCGCTACGTCTGGATCCGCGACCAGTGCTTCACCGGTCAGGCCATCGCCGCCGCGGGGGCCTATCCGCTGCTCGACAACGCCGTCGACTTCGTGGCCCAGCGCCTGCTCGCCGACGGCCCCCAGCTCAGCCCCGCCTACACGATCCTTGGCGGTGCCGTGCCCGACCAGCGATCCCTAGGTCTGCCCGGCTATCCCGGTGGGCACGACATCGTCGGCAACCATGCCAACGCCCAGTTCCAGCTCGACACATTCGGCGAGTCGCTACTGCTGCTCGCCGCGGCCGCGCGCGCCGACCACCTCGACGCCGACGGCTGGCGTGCCGCCGAGACAGCCACCGCAGCGATCGCGGCCAGGTGGGGCGAGCCGGAGGCCGGCATCTGGGAGCTCGACCCGCGCCGCTGGACCGAGAGCCGGCTGATCTGCGTGGCCGGGCTGAAGGCGATCAGCGCCGCCGGCGCGCCGGCGGCAAAGACCGGCGACTGGCTGGCGCTGGCCGACAAGATCCTCGCCGAGACCGCTGCGGACTCCACGCACCCATCAGGCCGGTGGCAACGCGCACCAGATGACGATCGCTGCGACGCCGCGTTGCTGCTGCCACCGATCCGCGGCGCCCTGCCCGCCGCGGACCCACGGACCCTGGCCACACTCAAGGCTTTGAAAGAGGAACTGGCCCGTGAGCACTACCTGTACCGGTTCCGCCAACAACCCGGCCCCCTGGCCGACGCCGAGGGCGCGTTCCTGCTCTGCGGATTCACCATGGCGCTGGCCCTGCATCAGCAGGGACGCGAAGTTGAGGCCGTCCGGTGGTTCGAACGCAACCGCGCCGCCTGCGGGCCGCCCGGTCTCTACAGCGAGGAATACGACATCGGCCAACGCCAGCTGCGGGGGAACCTGCCGCAAGCCTTCGTCCACGCCCTCATGTTCGAAGGCGCCGCCCGCCTCGCCCGACCCTGGCAGGACCCCGATCATGGCTAGTCGGATCATGGCTGGTCACACATCGCAGAAGAGGAACCCCTGATGTTCATCACGCCGCCGTCTGGTCAACAGTTCCAGATCAGCGCCGGGAACCACCGGGCCACCGTCGTCGAGGTCGGCGGTGGGATCCGAACGTATGCGGTGGCCGACCGCGATGTCCTTGACCCCTACCCGCGCGACGCGGTCTGCGACGGCGCCCACGGCGCCCCCCTGATCCCCTGGCCCAACCGGCTCGCCGACGGCGCCTACACCTTCGACGGCACCGACCAGCAGGTAGCGCTGACCGAGCCCGACAAGCGCAGCGCCATCCACGGGTTCCTACGCTGGCGCAACTGGCGCGCGGTCGAGCACGAGCCGGACCGGGTGGTGATGGCCATCCGGTTACACCCGCTGATGGGCTACCCGCACACCGTCGACGTCCAGGTCGCCTACACCGTCGACGAGTCGACCGGCCTGAGCGTCACCACCACCGCCACCAACCTCAGCGACCACGCCTGCCCGTACGGATCCGGGCAACATCCCTACCTCTCACCCGGGCGCGGGCGACTAGACGACTGCACACTGCAGCTGCAGGCCGCCACCTGGATCGACACCGACAACGAACGACAACTGCCGACAGGCCGCAAGCCGACCGCGGGGACGATGCTGGACTTCTCCACCGGGAAGACCCTGGGCGAGCAGCAGCTCGACTTCCCGTTCACCGACCTCACCCGCGACGCCGACCAGCGGGCCTGGGTCCGACTCACCGCCGCCGACGGCAGCCGGGTCGAGCTGTGGGTCGAGGACACCTACCCCATCGTCGAGCTATTCACCGGCGACACCCTCGCACCAGATCGTCGCCGGCGTGGACTCGGTAGTGAGCCGATGACCTGCCCACCGAACGCGTTCCAGACCGGTGACGGAGTGCTCCGCCTCGAGCCCGGGGAATCTACCACCAGCAGCTGGGGCGTGCGCCTCGCCTGAGGGCGTGCACGAGTCGAGATGATGGGTGGTCGAGGGCCGACGACGGGTCCGGGCAGCTCATTGGGCCTTCACGTGCGTGGTCGAGTTGCTGAGCTCTTGGCATGGTTTGCTCCAGCGCCGCGCAGGCACCACCGGTGCAGTCACCGGCAGCGACCAGCACCGGATTCAGTCCGGCCCGGATTAGCGCGGTCTCATTTGCCGTCGGGCTCACGACGTTGGTGCTGCATGTGCTCGGATGCACCCATCCGCCGGCCGGCGGCGAGCTCACTCATCGTCAGTCACGGCATCCTGCGCAGCCCTCAGCAGCTGGCGGTCATGTTCGCCGCGGTCGTACTGGTCTCCGCGCTGGCTTGGATCTTCCACCGGCTGACCGGCTGACCGGCGTCATCATGCCGCTCGGTCACCCCACCCGGGCTACGCCTCGATCCACCGATGAGCCGGGCTTGTGCCGTTGCTGCAGCTGAGTTGTTCTACGGGTTTCTTGGGCGTAGTTGAGTGCCTGACCCTTCTGTCAGGTCGTTCCAAAGACTTCGGTTCCGCCGTGCGGCTGGGTGGTCAGGAGGTGGCTGGTGTGGGTGGTCCGCAGCCGTGGGTGAACAACTGGGTCCAGGCCGTTTCCCAGGGCCATCCGGTCGGTAGGTGCAGCGTGACTCGTCGTGCCGAGGACGCGATCCTGGCCGGGACTGCGATGAGCTTGCGCCGGATCGTTGCGGTTGTCGCACGGGCCAGGGCGGGGCCGGTGATGGTGGCTGCGGCGCGGGTGAGGTTGAAGGCCATCACGGCCAGGACGAGCCAGGCTGCGTTCGCGGCGAACGATGCTGAGGGTAGGTGGGCCAGCGCGGAGTGTTTCAGGTCGGCGTGGACCTGTTCGATGATCGCGTGGGCGCGGTGGGTCTTGTCCGCGGCCACGGTGTCGGCGACCTTGGGATCGGTGGTCGTGAAGAACCCGTGGAATCGCCAGCTGTCGAACAGGGTCTGTTGTCCATCCTTGC
>JBBQAB010000159.1:0-7381 GCA_038198385.1 Propionibacteriales bacterium | reverse complement strand
CGATGTGGGTCAGAGGTCCTCGAGGCCGAGGACGGCGACGATGGCGTGGTCGACCTGGCCCATGGTTGCGGCGTCGAGGCGGGCCAGGGGGCCGGTGAGGGCGCTCCGGGCGATGGTCTGGGGGGCGGTGGCTTTCACCCATGCCGGCCCGGGCAGGTCGGGTGTCGGGTCGATAGCGATGGTGAGCGGGTAACCGGCCCGCTGGGCGGTGGTGGTGACGGGCAGGGCGATGACGGTGGGAGCGGCGATGGTGATGGCGTCGGCTTGGACGATGAGGACGGTCCGGTCACCACTGACGCGGTAGACCTCGCCGCGGTTCATGTGGCCGCCGGGCCCGGGGGAGCGGAGTCGGTGGGGGGCGGAGTGTCCGGTGGCATCGGGACGGCCCACTCGAGTTCCTCGTCTGGGTTGAGCCGGGCGGCTTCGCTGGTCATGTCCTGGTGGCGGAGCTGGTGTAGGTGGGTGCGGAGCGCGTCGGCCACGAATCGGCTGCGGTTGCCGTTCCCGTTGCGACTGATTCGGGCTTCCACCTCGGAGTAGAGATCCGCTGGCAAGGTCACGGTCATACGGACGGTGGTACCGGCAGTGTCCATCAGACCGGCCTTTCGGTGCGCGATACGGGCCGCTGCAAGGCCGGTGTGAGGACCTGTGGCTCCCGTGCAAGGTGGTAGGCCCAGGACGTCCGGGGGTGCGGACAGCCGGTTCGACCGTGGAAGATCACACTGAGAATCTTACCGGGCTGTTAGGTCTGCTGTGAGGTTCCGTGCAAGGGGGTGCCCGCAGGGTGCTGGTCATGAGCGCTGCGGGGACCCTGTTTGACCGGTTGGACGAGGAGTGGCCGGCCGTTGTCCGTGCCGCTGCGGCTGCCGGTGTGCCGGCCCGGTGGGCGGCGGAGGATGAGGCGCTGGCGCCGTTCGCTGCCGGTCTGGATGTGCTGGTGGCGGCAACGGAGGACCGGGCGGTGTCGGCGGCGGCGAAGGACCGGGTGCTGGTGGCGTTGGCCGGCCGGGCCGCGGTCGATGAGATGGCGGCCCGCACGCTGGTGCAGGTACTGCTGCCGGGCGGCAGGGCCTTGGCGCACAGGTTCGGCTGGCTGGGCTCGGCGTGCGCCGGTCTGGTGGTGGCCGAGCTGTGGGCTGGGGTGTGCACCTATCCGGTTCATCGGCGCCCGGGGCGGGTGGCGGCCAACGTGCTGGCCGACGTCGCCAAGAGGCTGCTGGCCTCCGAGGGTCGGCCGCCGGTCGAGCTGGTCCCTCTTGACGAGGTCGACGAGGCCGACCTGGTGGCCGAGGTGGCCGAGGGCCATGTCGGCGCCGGGGGGCTCCTCGGCGTCCTGGCCGCCGCCGTCGGGGCCGGGTGGTTCCCGGTGCGCTCGGCCCGGCTGATCGCTGTCACCCGGATCCTGGGCGTGTCCTGCGCTGAGGTGGCCGCCGCCGAAGGGGTGGCTGTCCAGTCGGTCCGCCGCCGCCGGCTGCGGGCCGAGACGGCGTTGGCTGACGGCGTCCGGACGGCGGCCTGACATGGCGATGCCGGGAGGGGACGGCGGCGGCCTGGCCGAGGTGCGCCGGGCCGCCGACCACCTGGCTGACGTCGTCGACCGGCTTGTGGCCGGCAGCATGCTGGACCGGGCGGTGCTGGCCGAGCTGGCCGTTGTGGTGGCCGAGGTGGCGCTCCCCGCCGCCGGCGTCTACGAGCGGCTCGTGCTCCTCGAGGCGGCCCGATGAGGTGGGCCAGGAAGGAGAAGGAGCAGGCCCCGAGGGACGCCGCCAACCGGTCGGACCGACGGCGGGTCGGGCCGGCGACGATGGTGCGGGCCGGGGCCGCCGGCCTGTGGGTCCTGGTGGTTCTCGGCGCGGTGTCGGGCGTCGCTGCTCTGGCTCGCCCGGCGCCTGGGTCGCAGGGGGCGGCATCGCCGCCGCCGGCGTCGCCGGTGGCGGCGGCGGGCTGGGCGCAGCTGTACGTGGCCCGGTGGCTGTCGGCGGGTGACGGCGACGAGGAGCAGCTGCGGCCGTTCTTCCCCGGGGTGCCATCGCTGACCGGGGCCCGCTCCGGTGGTCTGTGGGCGGCCCGGACCGCCGCGGTGGCTGCGGTCGAGACGTCACCTGGCTACTGGTCGGTGACCGTCGGCGCCGACGTCATGGCCGCCGACAAGGCCGGCGGCTGGACACCGGCCGGCACCCGCTACTACCTGGTGGCGGTGGCGGCCACGCCGGGCGGAGCGGCCCTGGTGGCGACCGGTCTTCCCGCTCAGGTGACGGCGCCGGCGCTGGCCCGGTCACCTCGCCTGGTGTACCAGTCGGTCGGCGCCCAGGTCCCGGTCGACCTGGGCGACTCGGTGGAGCGGTTCGTGGCCGCCTACGTCGCCGGGAACGGCGAGCTGGCCCGGTATGTGGCGCCCGGCTCGCCGCTCCGGCCGGTCCGCCCGGCCCCCTACGCCAAGACCGAGATCTCGTCGGTGGCGCTCGACGGGCCGGTGGTCCCGGGCCGCCCGGTGCGGGTGATGGCCACGGTGCGGGCCACCGACCCTGACGGCCGGGTGGCGTTCCTCGGCTACCCGTTGGCGCTGGCGGTCCGGGACGGCCGCTGGGAGGTCACCGAGATCCTGGCCGTCCCGCCCTTGGCCGCTCCCGGCCCGATCGGCACCCCCCCCTCGACGGCGCCGACCGCACCGTCCTCACCCGAGCCGTCGACGACGACGACGACGGCCGAGGGCAGGGGTCAGCTGCCGGGGGCGCCGCCGCCCCCGGCCCGGGCCCCTGCAGCAGCTGTCCCATCCACCACCAACCCGGCGCCCTCGGCGACGCCAGTCCCCTAACCCGAACAGAGAGAAGGAGCTCACGCAGATGCAGTGGTTTCAAGGAAAGCTCGTCCAGGTTCAGACGCTGATTCAGGCGGCGGCGGTGGTGATGGCCATCATCGCCATCCTCGGCGCCTGGTTCCGCACCAAGGCACTGGTCCCAACCGTCACCGCGGCGATCCTGTCCGGCTTCGTCCTGTGGGGCATCAACAACACCTCGTGGTTCCAGACCAAGGTGGGCCAGGAGACCGGCCTCGGTGTGCCGGCGCCGGCGGCGCCGCCCCCGATCGTGGTGGTCGTGACCGGTCCTGTCTTGGGTGGCAGTGCCTGATGGGCGACGACGGCCTCGAGGCGATCCCATGCCGGTCCTACACCTACGCCCGCCGCCACCCGGCGGTCATCGGAAAGATCGGCGGTTGGACGCTCCCGAGCCCGGTCAGCCCGGCCCAGCTCGGTGTGCTCGTCGGCTCGTTCGTGCTGGCCGTCCAGACCCGGCGGTTGTGGGCGCACCTGCCGCCGGTGATGAACCTGGTCGTCATCGCCGGGCTGCCGTTGGCGTTGGCGTGGGCGGTCCGGCACCTGCGGATGGAGGGGCGGTCCCCGGTGCGGATGGCCGCCGGCCTGGTGAGTCTGCTGTCGGCTCCGCCCGGCGGGACCCGCCAGGGCCGGCCGCTGCGCCCGAAACGGCCGGTCGGGTGCAGGGGCCGGGTCCTGGTCGACCCCGGTCCGTCGCCGGCGCAGCGGGGGAGGGGTTGAGGTTGAGGGTCCCGGCCCGGTTCGTGTCCGGCCTGCTGGTGTGGTCGACGTCAGGGACGGTGTGGGCAGTGTGGCGGGTGGCGCCGACCACCTATGAGTGGCTCGGCACCCGGGCCAAGCTCGATCTGCACGCCCGGACCCGTGCCTGCCTGCTGGCCCTGCCCGGTGAGTCGCTGCTGCTCAGCCTGTGCGAGCGGATCGACCCGGTCGACGTCGTCCAGGCGATGGTGACCGGCGTCGACCTGGACGCCACCCCGGAGTGGGCGGAGGCGGCGACGGTCACCCTCGACGGTCTGGCCGAGGTCGACCTGTGGCGGCGCGCCCACTTCATCTGCGCCTGCCTGCCGGCGACTGGGTCGACTGCGGCCCGGGCGGTGTGGGGGTCGGCCCGGGCGGCGGTGACGGGCAGCTTCGGCCTGGCCGCGGGTCCCCCGGCGGCGGCGGAGATCGCCGGCCGCCGCCGCCAGGCCGAAGCCGTCGGGTCTGCGCTGGGTGGCAGTCTCGGGTCGTCGTTGCGGGCGGCGTCGGCCGACGAGATCGCCTGGGTGTACGCCCGTGCTTCCCGCCGTGGCATCGACGACCTGGCTCTCCCCAGCCCGGGGCGCCCGGGCGGCGACCGGGACCACCTTGGCCCGGCGGCGCTGGTCGGCCTGGGGGAGGCGGTGTTCGCCGAGGGCGGCGAGAAGAGCGATGTCCGTCCCGGCCGGAGCCGTCGCTACCTGAAGGTGTCGACCGAGGCGGGCGTCGCCTACCAGAGCTTCCTGGCCGTGGCCGAGATGCCGCACCGGTTCAGCTTCCCGGCCGGCGGCGGCGCCGAGTGGCTGAAACAGGCCGACAAAGCTGTGTTCCCGGTCGACTGGGCGTGCCGGGTCCGACCGGTGCCCAACGCGGACGCCCAGGTGAAGGCCCGCCGAAAGGCCCGGGCACTGATCGGCCAGATCGAGGAGTACGACGGCGAGCCGACCGGCGCCCCCTCGGCGTTGGCCGAGGCCATCGAGGGCGTCGAGGACCAGCGGGCGGCGTTGGCCGCCAACCCGACCGACCCGGAGCTGGAGACGACGATGGTCATGTGCGTGTGGGCTGAGAACCTGCACGACCTCGAGGAGCGGGCCGAAGCGCTGCGGGCCTCCTATGAGGGAACCGAGTTCCAGCTGCCCCGACCCACCGGGGGTCAGCTGGGCTTGTACGGGATGATGCTCCCCGGCGCCCCGATGCCGCCGGTGGCCCGCGACTACACCCAGCACCTGCTGCCCCGCGACCTGGCGGCGGGGATGCCGTTCGCCGGCGCGGATGTCGGTGACCCTCGGGGGATGCTCCTCGGCGTCAGCATCGACGGCGGCACCGACCGACCGGTCCTGTTCGACCCGGCCTACGGGCCGAGCATCAACACCTCCGGGTCGATGGGCGTCGTCGGCGACCTGGGCGCCGGGAAGAGCCACGCCACCAAGTGCCTCACCTGGGCGACGGTGGCCCGGGGCGGCCAGGTCATAGCCCTCGACCGGACACCGATGGGGGAGTGGGCCGCCTTCGCCTCGGTGTGCCCGGGCCGGCCCAAGGTCGTCCGCCTGGCCGCCGGCTCTGACGTCAGCCTCGACCCGCTGGCGGTGTTCGACGGTGAGGACCGCGCCCGTGTCGCGATCGGCCTGCTCAGCCTGCTGACCGGCGCCGGCGCCCTCGACCTCGAGGGCGCCGAGCTGTCCCGGGCGGTGCGGGCCGTCTGCGCCCGCCCCGGCGGCCGCCTTGTCGACGTCATCGACGAGCTCGAGGCCCGAGGGGACACAGACACCTCGGCTGAGACGGTGGCCCGCAAGCTGCGGGCCCTCTCAGCCGAGGGCCTGGCCCAAATCGTGTTCGGCGACGCCCCCCCGCTCCGCCTCGGCGACGCCGACTTCATCGTGTTCCACACCCCGGAGCTGTCGCTCCCCGACCGGGAGGTCCTCATCCACGAGCACCTGGCCAAGCGGCTGCTGCCCGATCAGGTCCTGTCCCAGGCGCTGCTGTACCTGGTCACCGCCTGCGCCCGGAAGGTCGCGTTCGCCGACCGGTCACGGTTCTCGGCCGTCCTTATCGACGAGGCGTGGGCGTTGACCGCCAGCCTCGAGGGCGCCCAGCTGATCTTCGAGACGGTCAAGGACGGCCGCAAGCACAACGCCGCGATGTGGCTGGTCTCCCAGCACCCCGACGACCTCGGCGAGGAACGCATCCGGGACCTCCTCCGCAACCGGCTGGTTTTCCGCCAGGCCCGGGCATCAGCCCGTCGCAGCCTCGAGTTCTTGGGCATCGACGTCACCGAAGGCGTCGTCGCCTTTTTGGAGGGGGCGGAGACCGGTCAGTGCCTGTTCCGCGACGTCCGGGGCCGGACCGGCCTCGTCCAGATCCTCGATGCCCCCACCGCCGAGCTGGCCGCCGCCTTCAACACCACACCCGACTCCCCTAAGGCTCCGACCCCGGCGCCTCCACCCGCAGAGGCAGCCGCATGACCGGTAGGCAAGCCCCGAACCGCGACCGGCGCAGAGGCGGCATGACGGCGCCCGGTCGGCACGCGGCGTCGTGATCCGCCGTCGGCCCGTCGGTGGGGCCCAGGCCGCGGCGGCCGCGTTGGCTGTCGCCGTTGTTGTCCTGGTCGGGCTGGCCGCGGCGGGGATGGCGGCTCGGCCGGCGGGGGCACAGACGGCGCCGCCGGCGACGTGCACGACGTTGCCGCCCGGCTCGGCCGGCCCCGTCACCCCGTGCCCATCGGGCGGCGCCCCGACGGCACTCGGCCCGGCTGCTCCTGCGGTGGGCGGTGGGGACAACAAGCCGTCGAGTGGGCTGATGGACCGGGTGCTGGGCGCGCCGACCGCGGGCGGCGTCACGCTCGACCACTACGACATGGGCTACGACGAAGGCGGGACGCTGTCGGTGACCCGCAAGGTGTTCGGGTTCCTGCTCGACGGCACGTTCGCCACGACGCGGTGGCTGGTGAGCGGGGCCAGCCTGCTGGTCGAGTGGGCGTTCAAGTTCACCTTCGCCGACGCGTTGGCCCGCCCAGCTGGTCAGGTGGCGGCCACCTACCAAAGCTCGGTGATCGGCCGCCTCGGCCTGGTCGGCCTGGCCTGGTTCGCCGCGCTGTGCTGGTGCGGGTTCCACGCCCTGCGGGGCCGCCTGTCCCGCGGCGGTGGTGAGCTGGCTGTCAGCTTCGTCATCGCCGTGGTGGCGGCCACGTTCTTCACCGCGCCGTCGTCGATGCTGCTCGGCCCGGGCGGCGCCCTCGACCAGACCCGCCAACTCGCCCTCGAGGTGGCTGACGTGACCACGACCACCCCAGGTGCCCAGCCGGGCGGGGTGGCCAGCGGCCGGCTTACGGCCAGCCTCCGCACGGCGTTCGTGGAACAGCCGCACCAGATGTTGAACTGGGGTGTCGTCCTCGACGACGGCGCCCCGGCGGGCGCCTCCCCGGCCCGGGGTCCGTCCCGGCCGGCGTGCCTGACCGCCTACAAGACGCTGATCGCCTCCGGCCCTCACGGGACCAGCGACGAGCCCCGTAAGGCGATGACCGATGCCGGCTGCGAAGACCTGGCCAAGTTCAACCACGACCCGACCCCGGACCGGCTGGTCGCCGCTGTCCTCGTCCTCGTCGCCGCCATCTTCGTTTGCCTGCTGATGATCCTGGTGGCCATCACCTTGGCCGCCGCCCAGCTCGGCCTGGCCGCCCTGGTGGTGCTGGCTCCGTTCGCGTTCTCGGCCGGGATCGTCCCGGGCGGTGGCCGGGCCGTCCTCATCAGGTGGGCCACCTCCGCAGCCAAGGCGCTCGCCGCGGTGGTCATGACGGCGGTGTTCCTGGGGTTG
>JBBQAB010000158.1:0-5714 GCA_038198385.1 Propionibacteriales bacterium | reverse complement strand
CTGCTCGACCTGCCCGGCGGCTCCGACAGCGGACCGCGAGTGCCCGCGCGACCCGGCCCCGAGCCCTCCCCCGCCTGACCCGCCTCCTGACCCGCGGCTGATCGGGCCTCAGAGGTTCGGAAGCCGCAGCCGCGGGTCCTGGGCCAGGTTGACCAGGTCGCCGCGGCCGATGGCGAGCTCGGGACCCGGCCCGAGGTTGCGCGCGGTGACGGTGATCACCTGGTCACCGTCGGGGGCGTACTGCACCTCCAGCCCCTCCGACACGCTCGTGGTGTTGCTGAGGGTGAACCGGTTGCCGCTCATGAAGCGCGTCGTCACACAGCTGGTCCCCGTCGTGGACCCACAGCGGGCCGCGAAGCCCCGCGACGTCGCCACCTGCACGTAGACCTCGGTCGTGCCCACCCCGACGGGCGCCATCTCGAACCCGAGCACGCCGCCCCGGCCGGCCCAGAAGCCGGGGGTCTCGAACCGGTCCCCGGACTTCACCCGGTAGCCGCGGAAGTAGGCCTGGGTGGGGTCGAGGTAGGCCGACGTGACGTTGGCGATCTCGGTCCGCCAGTCCCGCAGCACGCTCTCCCGGCAGGCCGCTGCCCCGGGGTCGCAGGCGATCCGTGGCGGGGCAGGAGTCGCCGTCACGGTCGGCACCGGGTCGGGGAAGACCGACTCCTCGGCGACGGGCCGGGCCACCACCTGGCTGGCCACCACGGCGACCACCACCGCGGCCGCCGCCGCCACCAGGCCCGCCCGGCCCCAGCGGCGCCGACGGAGCCGACGGCCGTTGGCCAGGTCCGACCGGCCGTCGGTCGGGTCCCGCAGGTCCAGGGGCACAGCCTCGCTCAGCTCCGAGGCCAGCGCCGTGTCCGAGAGTCGGGCCGGTTCCCGCGACCCCAGGGCGAACCGGGCCAGCCGGGCCTGGTGGGCGACCTCGGGCCCGCTCAGGTCCAGCAGGGCGGCCACGTCGGCGGGCCCCAGACCCGCGTACGCCGTCAGGACCAGCACGTTGCGCTGGACCGGGGAGAGCCGCCCGAGGTCCCCGACGATGGGCGGGGCGTGCCGGGCCACCAGGCCTCCGTCGACCAGCTCGAAGCGGTCGGGGGCGGTCCAGGGCAGGCGGACGGACTGGGGGTCGGCGGCCACCACCTCCTGCAGCGCCGTACGTCGGGGGTTGGCCAGCGACGGCCAGCGCCGGTAGACCCCGGCCAGCACGGCGTCGACCACGGCACGGGCGCGCGCGGCGTCGCCGAGCAGCAGGTAGGACGTGCCGAGCAGGACCGCTCGGTCCTGACTGGCCAGCGCCGCAAACGGCATGTCACGCGAGCCAACAGCCATGGTGTGCTCCTTCCCTCCTACGGTAGTTCGGAGCCGGACCCTCCCACGATGCGCAACCGGCCACGCGAATCTCCTTGGCGAGGAAGAATGGTGGGGTGACGACGTACAGGCGTTATGTGGCGATCGGTGACTCGAGCACCGAGGGTCTGGAGGACCCGGACGGTCTGGGTGGCTACCGAGGCTGGGCCGACCGGCTGGCCCAGCAGATCGCGGACGCCCAGGAGCCAGTGCTGGAGTACGCCAACCTCGCCATCCGCGGGTTGCGCCTCAACGTGATCCGCCGTACGCAGTTCGACCCGGGACTGGCGCTGGGCCCGGACCTGATGACCATCTTCGGCGGCGTCAACGACGTGATCGGGATGCGCTGCGACTTCACCGCACTCCGGGCCGACTACCGGGAGATGTTCGCCGCGGCCCGCGACGCCGGGGTCACTGTGCTCACCTTCACGATGCCCGACCCGGCTGCGGTCAACCCGCTCGGGCGCCACCTGCGGGACCGGATGTTCGCTCTCAACGAGATCGTCCGGTCCGAGGCCGAGGTGACCGGCGCCCTGGTGATGGACTTCGAGCGGTTCCCGATCACGCAGGACCCGCGGCTGTGGTTCGAGGACCGGCTGCACGGCAACGCGCTCGGTCATCAGCTCGTCGCAGCCGCCCTCGCCTGGCGGCTGGGGGTGGACGGGGCCGACGACAGCTGGCAGCAGCCCGCGCTCGGGCCGTTCGCCAAGCCCCGACCCCGGCAGCAGGTCAGGGGCGACATGGACTGGGCCGTGCACTACCTGGCCCCCTGGCTCGGCAAGGGCATCCGCAAGATCCCGCACGGTCTCGGGGTGGAGCCGAAGCGGCCGGAACCCACCGCGCTGCCCAAGAGCAGCAGCCAGGGCCAGGAGTCCCGGTCGGCGTGAGGTTCGAGGGCCGAGTCGTCGGGGTGGGCAGCAGCTCCGGCGTACGGGTGGTGGTGGGGACCTGGGACCGGTCGCCCTTCGGCCCCTTCACGAACGTGATGGTGCAGCAGGTGGACGGGCTCCGGACCCTGCTGGCCCCCTCGGAGGCCGTGGCGGAGTGGATCACCGGCACCTACGTGCTGGACGAGGTGGTGGTCGGCCGGGTCGAGCTGGTGAGCGACGGGCCTCGTCGGCGGGTTCGGGCGCCGGGGCTGGACCTGACCTTCACCGTGGGGGCCCGGACACGGCTGGGCCGGGTGCTGCATCTCGTGCCGCGTCGGGTGGCCACCGCACCGCTATGGCTCACCCTGATCAACCCGGTGGCCCGTGCGGTGCTGGCCGGTGTCCAGACCCGGGGCGCGGCGCGAAACGGACGGACGGAGTTCTACGGCGCCTACGACCTGCGCCGGGTTGTGGCCGCCGAGGGCCGGTGGCGGGGGCTCCCGCTGGGCGAGCTGACCCGCGTCGAGCCGCCGGTCACCTTCGGCTTCGCCTCGACCCCGGCCCAGCCCGCCGTCACCAGCCTGGTCACCACGATCCGCAGCCGCGGCTGAGTTCTGGAGAAGATCCGACCTGGTACTCCAGGCCGGATGTTCTCCACAACTACCGGGTTGACGCTGCGGGCGGTCCACAGGTGGGGTTCGGCGAGGTTCGCATCGCCCGGTTGCTCCGCACACTCCTGGCGTGCACCCACGACGCGACCCCAGCCCCTGTCTGCTCAGCCTCGCCGGGCACCAGGCCGGGGTGCTGACCCTCGACCAGTGCCGGGGTCTGTGTCTCGGTCGCACGCCCGTGGAGCGCCTGCTCGCTGCGGGTCACTGGCGCCGGCTGACTCCCGGCCTGGTCCGCACGAGCCCGGGAGAGCCGCCCTGGCTGGCGTGGGCGTGGGGCGGAGTCCTGCTGGGCGGCCCCTCCGCTCGGCTCGGCGGCGCCGCCGCCGCGCACCTGCACGGACTCACCGACCCACCGGACCAGGTGGTGGTGCTGGTGTCCCGCGAGGTCCGGCGGGTCAGCCGTGCTCCGTGGGTCTTCGTCCAGGACCGAGCCGCCCGCCGGCCGCCGGCGGGTGCACCTCCGCGGCTGCGGGTGGAGGACGCTGTGCTCGACCTCGCAGCGGACCTCGACGAGCGGGGCGTGGTCGGTCTGGTGACCCAGGCCGTCCAGACCCGGAGGACCACCACGGCCGCCCTGCGGCGACGCCTGCACGAGCGCGGGCACGTCCGGCACCGGGCGCTGCTGGCCGCACTGCTCGGGGACGTGGCCGAGGGGGCCGAGTCGCCGTTGGAGCTGGGCTACCTCCGTACGGTGGAGCGCCCGCACGGGCTGCCCCGGGGCAGCCGGCAGCTGCGGAACCGGCACGGGCACGTGCGCGACGTGGGGTACCGGGCGTACGGGGTGGTGGTGGAGCTGGACGGACGGCTGGGCCACGAGGGCCGGGGCAGGTTCAAGGACATGTGGCGCGACAACCTGGCGGTCGTCGTCGGGGAGGTGACGCTGCGTTACGGGTTCGCCGACGTGCACGACCGGCCCTGTGAGGTCGCGGTCCAGGTCGCCCAGGTGCTGGGAAACCGGGGCTGGACGGGTCTGGGCCGGTCCTGCCCGCGGTGTCGATCCGCCCGACTGTGGTGACCTCGAAGTTGTGGAGAAGATTCGGCCCGGACTACCAGGCCGGATCTTCTCCAGAACTCTCACGCGAAGAGCGCCTGCCCCACGTAGTCGCCCTCGCGGACCCCGGCGGGCACCGCGAACAGGGCCGACCCGGTGTGCTGGAGATACTCACTCAACCCGTCCTGGCGGGCCAGCCGGGTCTGGAGCGGAATGTAGTGGGTGGCCGGGTCGCCGACGAAGGCGATGAAGAACAGTCCGGCGTCCAGGCGGCCCAGCCCGGTGCTGCCGTCGACGAAACTGTAGCCCCGGCGCAGCATCTGCACGCCCTGGTTGTGCTCCGGGTGGGCCAGCCTGACGTGGGAGTCCACGGCGACCAGCGGGATGTCGCCCCGACCCTGGGCCGCGAAGTCGGGCTGGCTGAACTCGGTCCCGCCGGACAGCGGGGCGCCCTCGGCCTTAGTCCGGCCGATCACCCGCTCCTGCTCACCGAGGGACTGCCGGTCCCAGATCTCGATGGTCATGTTGATCCGTCGTGCCACCAGGTACGAACCGCCCTCCAGCCAGCCCTGGCCGTCGGCCTCGCTGACCCAGACGTGTTCCTCGACCAGGGCCGGCTCCTCGGCCTTCAGGTTCATGGTGCCGTCCTTGAACCCGAACAGGTTGCGGGGCGTCGCCTGGGTCGTGGAGGTGGACGACGTCCGTCCGAACCCGAGCTGGGACCAGCGGAGGGAGGCGGTGCCGAACGCGATCCGGGCCAGGTTGCGGATGGCGTGCACCGCGACCTGCGGGTCGTCGGCGCAGGCCTGGATGCACAGGTCGCCGTCGGAGCGCTCCTCGGTGAGGTTGTCCCCGGGAAAGTGCGGGAGGCGCCGCAGCGAGGCCGGTTGCCGGTCGGCGATGCCGAACCGGTCCCGGCCCGCGAGCCGGAAGAGCGAGGGCCCGAACCCGAAGGTGATGGTCAAACCCGTGGGTGGCAGTCCGATCGCCTCACCGGTGTCGTCGGGCGGGGCTTGGTAGGAGCCCGACGTGGGACCGACCTCGCCCGCACCCTCGCCCTGCATCATTCGGGCCGCGGCCTCGGTCCACGCCTGGAGCAGCGTGACGAGGTCGTCCCGGGAGATAGTGGTCACGTCGAAGGCGGCGAAGTGCAGGCGGTCCTGCGCCGGGGTGAGGATCCCGGGCTGGTGCTCGCCGTAGAAGGAGTAGGCCGTCCTCCCCGATGCGGCGGCCGCCGGGACCGCGTCCTGACCGCGCACGGCCCGGGCTCCCGCCGCGCCCGCCGCGACCCCGGCCGCCCCCACCCCGACGGCGCCGAGCAGTCCCCGACGCGAGAGGCCCCGGGCCTGGGCGGGCTGCTCCTCAGCTCCGCCCGGCGGGCTCGAGCGTGGGGGCGGGCTCGACGGCGGGGTCGGGCTCGACGGCGGGGTCGGGCTCGACGGGGTGGCCGGTCTGGTGGACGGGGTCGGGGGCGTTGGTGGGGTCTTGCCGAGGGGGTTGGTCACGGTTGCTTTCTCAGACGACGGTGGCGGACAGCCTCGACAGTGGCTCGGCGAGCGCGTCCACCGCGGTCACCAGGCCCCGGATGTCGGTGGTGCTGACCTTGTCGTAGGCCCTGAAGCCCGATCCGCGGCGCTGCTCGTCGAGGAGCGCCTGCAGGGCGGTGAAGCGGGCGTCGATCCGGGCGTCCAGGGCCGGGTCCTTCTGCTGCAGCAGCGGCCGGACACCCTCGAAGCCGACCCGGGCCCCGTCCACGTTGGCCTGGAAGTCCCACAGGTCGGTGCGCGACCAGTACTCCTCCTCGCCCGTGACCTTCCCCTTCGCGACCTCATTCAT